>JBBILK010000106.1:0-8421 GCA_037444965.1 Actinomycetota bacterium
CCTCCGCGACTCGGTCGACAGCTACGGCAGACGTCGCTGATGGTCACCCACGAGGCGCGCGCCGCCGCCATGGCCGACCGGATCCTCTTCCTCGCCGACGGGCTGATCGTCGAGGACATGGGCAAGGCGACGGCCTCCGAGGTGCTCGCGGCGATGAACGAGCTCGCGGCGCGATGATCCGCGTCGCGCTGAAGGGGCTCGCGGGCAGGAAGCTGCGCGCAGCTCTGACGGCGCTCGCGATCGTGCTCGGCGTCGCGATGATCAGCGGCACGTACGTCCTCACGGACACCATCGACGGCGCCTTCGACACCCTGTTCGTCGAGTCGTACGCGGGCACCGACGCCGTCGTCTCGGGGAGGGCGGCGTTCGAGGAGGACTTCACGATTCCGCCCTCGTTCCCGCAGACCGTGCTCGACGACGTGCGGGCGCTTCCGGACGTCGACGCGGCGGTCGGCGGCATCAGCGACTTCGCCCAGCTGACCGACAAGAGCGGCGACGTCATCTCGACGATGGGAGCCCCGGCGCTCGCGTTCGGCGTCGACCCGAGCGAGCCGCGCTTCATCCCGCTCGAGCTCGAGTCCGGGAGCTGGGCCACCGGGCCGGGCGAGGTCGTGATCGACGCCGGGACGGCGAAGGACGAGGGCTACGAGGTCGGCGACACGATCGGCGTCGTCGCCGAGGGGCCGGTGCGCGAGTTCACGATCGCCGGGATCGCGAAGTACGCCTCGGTCGACTCGATCGGCAGCGCGACGTTCGCCGTCTTCGACGTGCCGACCGCTCAGCAGGTCTTCGACAAGGAGGACCTGCTCGACGGCATCCAGGTCGCCGCGAAGGAAGGGGTCACCCCCGAGCGGCTCGTCAGCGAGATCCGCCCGATCCTCCCGCCCGGGACCGAGGTGCAGACGGGTGCCCAGCAGGCGCAGAGCGACTCGCAGGACCTCGAGGAGTTCACGAAGTTCATCCGCTACTTCCTGCTCGCCTTCGGCGGCATCGCGCTCTTCGTCGGCGCCTTCGTGATCTTCAACACGCTCTCGATCACGGTCGCCCAGCGCGTGCGCGAGTTCGCGACGCTGCGGACGATCGGCGCGTCGCGCCGCCAGGTGCTCGGGTCGGTGCTGCTCGAGGCGCTCGTGATCGGACTCGTCGCCTCCGCCGTCGGGCTCTTCCTCGGGCTCGGGCTCGCGAAGGGGCTGAACTCGGTGCTCGTGTCGCTCGGGCTCGACCTCCCGAGGTCGGGAACGGTGTTCGCCGGCCGGACGGTGCTCGTGAGCATGCTCGCCGGGGTGCTGATCACGCTCGTCGCGGGCGTCTTCCCGGCCGTGCGCGCCACCCGGGTGCCGCCGATCGCCGCGGTCCGCGAGGGCGCGACGCTGCCGCGCTCGCGGCTGGCCCGCTTCAGCCCCTACCTCAGCGTGCTCACCGTCGCCGTCGGGGTCGCCCTCCTCGTCTACGGCGTCTTCGTCGACGGCCTCGGGGTCGGCCAGCGGCTCGGCGCGCTCGGCGGCGGCTGTCTCGTCCTCTTCGTCGGCGTCGCGCTCGTCTCCCCGAGACTCGTCAGGCCGCTCGCCTCCGCGCTCGGGTGGCCGGCCACGCGCGTCGGCGGCGCCGCCGGCAGGCTCGCGCGGGAGAACGCGATGCGAAACCCGAGCCGTACGGCGGCGACCGCGGCTGCGTTGATGATCGGCCTGGCGCTGATCACGTTCGTGGCCGTGCTGGCCCAGGGCATTCGCAACTCGGTCGGCGACGCGATCGACGAGCAGGTGAACGCGGACTACGTCGTCGTCTCGGAGGACGGCTTCTCGCCGTTCGACCCCGCCGTCGACACCGCCCTCGCCGAGGTCCCCGGGACGAGCGTCTCCGGGGTGAGAGGCGGCCGGGCGCTCGTCGAAGGGAAGAAGGAGAACGTGACCGGGGTCGACCTCGCGACGATCGGGGACGTCTACGACTTCGCCTGGATCGAAGGGTCGGACGAGGCGCTCCTGCGCCTGGGCGGGGACGGCGCGATCCTGGAGAAGAGCCTCGCCGACGACCTCGGACTGTCCGTCGGGAGCCCGCTCCGGTTCACGTCGCCGAGCAACGAGGCGCTCGACCTCGTCGTCAAGGCGATCTACGAGGCTCCCCCGTTCTGGGAGATGCTCGGCAACCTGAGCGTCTCGAACGGCGCCTTCGACTTCGCCTTCCAGGATCCCCAGAACCTGTACACGTTCATCAGCGTCGACGATCGAGCCGCCGGCGAGGCGCTCGCCGGCGTGGCCGAGAGCTTCCCGACGCTGAAGCTGGACACGAAACAGGGGTTTAGCGAGGCCCAGCAGGACTCGATCCAGCCGCTCCTGAACCTCCTCTACGTCCTGCTCGCCCTGTCCGTGATCGTCAGCCTGTTCGGCATCGTCAACACGCTCGTGCTCTCGGTCTTCGAGCGGACGCGCGAGCTCGGCATGCTCCGTGCGGTCGGAATGACCCGCCGGCAGGTGCGGCGGATGATCCGCCACGAGAGCGTGATCACGGCGCTGATCGGAGCGGCGCTCGGGATGGTGCTCGGGATCTTCCTCGCCGTCCTCGTCACCCAGGCGCTCGCCGACGAGGGCCTCTCGTTCTCCGTGCCGGTGACCTCGCTCGTCGTCTTCGCCGTCGTCGCGGTCGTCGCCGGGATCGTCGCGGCCATCTTCCCGGCCCGGCGCGCCTCGCGCCTGAACGTCCTCGAGGCCTTGCAGTACGAGTAGGGGCCGGACCTGTCCGGCCCGGCCTCGCCACAACGCGCCTACCCGCCCGTCGCGGCCTCGAGCGCCGGCAACAGCCTGTCGTAGCAGCCGCTCACCGCGGAGGCGTACCCGTCGACGGCGTCCCTGGGCTCGACGATCGAGCGCAGGCCCGTCTGTCGCAGCACCCGCCCCGTCCAGGTGAGCGCCTCGAGGTCGCTCGCCGCCGCCCAGTGCGCGGTGTTCGGAAGCGGCGACCAGCGTCCGGGGCTGCCGTAGCCCGAGTAGGCGCTCGTATCGAAGGGGCTGAACGGGGTCGTCTCGACGACCGCGGTGACCTCGGCGCACGTTCGCTCGACCTCGTCGCCGGGGAACTCCACGTCCTCTGCCGTCGCGAGCAGGTGGAAGCGGTCGAGCGACTCGCGCTCGCTCTGGGAAAGCGGCGCGGCAGGGCCCTCGCCCGAGCCGGTCTCGTCGCCGCGGATCGCGAAGGCCCAGATCGCGAAGGCGCCGAGGCCGCCGGCGACGAGCGTGAGCACCGAGAGGAAGAGCCACTTCCCGGGCTGCTGACCCTGGGTCACGCCTTCAGGCTACCGCGAGGCCCGGGACTATCATCGGCGGGCCAATGCTCCGCGTACGCCTGCTCGCCCTGCTGCTCGCCGCGGGTCTCGCGGCGGTGGCCGCGGGCTGCGGCAAGGCGGTCTCGAAGGGCGACTACGAGCAGGCCGTGGCGCCCCTGCTGGGTCAGGTGGACGCGGCGCTCTCGCTGGTCGAGGGCGCATCGGCCGGCGAGCTCGCGGCCGCCGCGGAGGAGGCGCGACCGCTGCTGCTCGCGGCCGCGGACGGCCTGGACGGGGTCGGCGCGCCGAAGGGCCTGTCCGAGGCACACAACCTCCTCGTCGAGGGCATCCGCGAGCTCGCCGACGACGTCGTCGAGGTCGCGGGTGCCAGCTCCTCGCAGGGCATTCCGGAGGTGCTCGACGCGATCGCGGCGATGCCGTCGCTCGAGAAGCTCCAGCGGGCCCAGGAGCTGTTCGCGCGGGAAGAGGTCACGCTCGAGATCGGATCCGCGCCCGTGGCGACGACCGGCGCGGCCGACACGGGGTCGTAGGGGCCGGACAGGTCCGCGGGCCGGACAGGTCCGCGGGCCGGACAGGTCCGGCCCCTACAGCTCTTTCGCGCGCTTGCGCTCCGGGTCGTAGACGGGGTGGCGGACGACCTCACCCGGGACGTCCTGGCCTTGAACGTTCGCGACGATCCGCGTCCCGGGCTCGCGCCGGTCTCTCCGGAGCTTCGCGAGCCCCAGCGTCTTGCCGGCGAGGAACGGCGAGACGACCGCCTGGGTGACGTACCCGATCTCGTCGCCTGCGGCGGAGAGCGGCGCTCCGCTCGCCGCGTCGCCGCCCGACTCGAGCACGACGCTCGAGAGGCGAAGCGCCGTCCCGTCGCGGTCGCGCAGGCAGCCGGCGCGACCCTGGAAGTCGCCCTTGTCGAGATCGACCGACCAGCCGAGCCCGCACTCGTACGGCGAGACGGTCGAGTCGTATTCGACCCCGCCGATGATGAAGCCGCCCTCGATGCGGAAGAGGTCGAGGCAGACCATGCCGATCACCTTCATGCCGGCCGGCGTGCCGGCCTCGAGCAGGGCGTCCCAGAGCTCGAGGGCGCGGTCCCGGTCGACCCAGAGCTCGTAGCCGAGCTCCGCCGTGTAACCGAGGCGCGTCATGAAGACGGGGATGCCGGCGATCTCGACGTCCTCCCGGAACGTGTAGTAGGGGAAGGCCGCGTTCGAGAGGTCGCTCGAAGTCAGCCCCTGCAGGATCTCCCGGCTCTTCGGGCCCTGGAGGCAGAGGTGCGGAGTCGCGTCCGTGTGCTCGACGACGGCGATGCCCGTGCCCTCGGCCCTCGCCCGGAAGAGCTCGTAGTCGCGGTCGTTCGCCCCGCAGAAGCGGACCGAGTCCGGCGAGCGCATCATGGTCGTGCAGTCGTCGATCATCTTCCCGTCCTCGTCGCAGAGCGCGCCGTACGCGATCCGCCCGGGGGTCAGCGACGAGACGTCGCGGGTGACGAGCCGGTTCACGAAGTCGAGCGCTCCCGGTCCGTCGAGCGAGACCTTGCGCAGCATCGAGAAGTCCATCAGGGCCGCTGCCTCCCGGCACGAGCGGTACTCCTCGAGGACGTCGCTGACGACCGACGGGGCGAAGTAGCCGAACAGGTCCATCCACTGGTCGGTCATCGCCGCGAGCTTTCCGTAGAACGCGGTCTCCTTGCTCACCGCCGCTCCTTTCGACTCCCGTGTGGCGCGTACCCTAGCGGGATCTCGCGGCGATGCCTTCCCGCTCGATCGCGCCGAGCGACCAGACGGGGGGTCGCTCGAGCGTCTCCTCGCCGCAGGAGACGGGCCGCGGCCGGCCGGCCTCCCCGCGCTCCACGCGTACGCGATAGCGGGCAGCGGGCGCTCGGAAGACAACCTCGTCGCCGTCGTGGCGCTCGAGGATCAGATCGTCGACCCCGCGAAACCCGTCGCGCTCCCGCACGAACCAGTCGGCAGCCTGCACGGCGGCCGCGAACGACGAGCGGCCGCGGAACGCCTCGAGCAGGATCCGCCCCCGCTCGTACTCCTCGGCAGCCTCGACGCTCGCGCGCCCGAACCAGAGCCCGTCCGGGAAGCAGAGGAGGTTCGGGGCGAAGCGGTGGCCGCCGACGTGGGAGCACTCCCACACCCGTCCCGGATGCCGGTTTGCCAGGGCGCGGACGAGCGGCCGTCCCCGGCGCGCGCAGCAGGCGTCCCGCCGGCTGTTCGTGCAGACGAGGTACAGAGGCTCTCGGATCGGGGAGCCGAGCCCCGGCCGCTCCCCCGCCGCGAGCACTGCGAGCGGAAGCTCGAGCAGGGCCTCGGGCCGCTCGAGCGGCACCTCCTCGAGGAAGGCGTCGGCCTGCCGCGACCAGCCGAGGTAGCAGCGCCGGACGCTCCCGCCGTCCCGCCCGGGGCGCTTGACGAGCAGGACCTTGACGCCGAGCTCCTTGCAGCGCCGCTCGAGTGCTGCTGCGAGCGCGGGATCGAGGCGGGACTCGGTCAGCGCCTTCCGCCCCCACGGCCCCGCCTGCTCGACGAGCAGCCAGGCCGGCGCCTCGCCGGCCGTGGCGAGAAGCGGCTCTCCGAGTGAGAGCGAGAGCGCGGAGCAGGAGTCCAGAGTGCTAGCCGTGGGTGAAGAACGACATCGCGTCGTAGAAGTGGCGGCTGAGCACCGGGTCGAGGAGATCTGCCTCGACCGGGACGGTCTGCTCGAGCTCGAGCCGGCCAAGCCTGCCCCGGAAGTACGCGAGCGGTGCTCCTTCGAAGCGCTCGGCCCGCTGCACTCCGGCGAGGAAGACCCGGTGCGTTCCGCCCGAGACCTGCTCGATGACGCGGCACTCGAGGTGGGCGAGCGCGCCTCCAAGGAGCGGGTTCACGAGCCACGGCACCCCCAGGCGCACGCCGAGCGCGCCTGCCAGCAGGGGGTTCCCGAGCTCGCCGCGGCTGACGGCAACACCGTGGAACTTGTCGTCCACGCTCGTGGAGAACCGGACCGCGAGCTCGCCCTGGCCCTCGCCCAAGATGTTGACCGAGAAGGTTCGGCTGCGGTTGATCGCAGCCTGCGTCCTCGACGTCCGGTTGAGGCAGATGAGCATCATGGGAGGCTCGAGCGAGAGCGAGGACACCGCATTGACGGTGACGCCGTAATCCACGCCTTCGTCTCGGGTCGTGATGATGGCCACTCCGCTCGCGAAGTGGCCGATGACGTCACGGAAGACTTCCTTGTCGCAGTGGGCGAACTCGGGCGCGCTGGCTGCGGCCAGCGGATCGTGATGGCCGGTCGGCGGCGCCTCGTCGTAGCTCCTGGTGGACACGGACCCCTGCCCCTGCGGCAAGCTTACTCCTCCGATCTCGCGCGGAGCTTCCGCAGCGTCTCGAGCTCGAGCGTGCTCGGGGGCTCGGTCGTCTCGAGCGGCTCTCTCACGCGCAGCTCCCAGCCGGTGGCGGCCCGCACGTCGTCGACGTCGACCCCCGGGTGGACGGCGGTCAGCTCGAGCTCGCCGTCGTCGCCCGGACGCAGAACGCCGAGGTCCGTGATCACGACGGTCGGCCCGGCGCCGGGGAAGCCGAGCGCCGAGCGGGGCGCCTCAGGGCTGCCGTGGCCAACCGAGGTGACGAAGTCGAGCCGCTCGACGAACGCCCGCGAGGAGTGACGGAGCATGACGATCACCTCCCGGGCCGCCGCCGCGATCTCGGGTGCGCCGCCGGCGCCCGGCAGGCGGACCTTCGGGTGCTCGTAGGCGCCGATCACGGTCGTGTTGATGTTGGCGAAGCGGTCGATCTGCGCGCCGCTCAGGAAGCCGACGTCGATGCGGCCGCCGCCGATCCAGTAGTTGAACATCTCGGGAACCGAGACCAGCTCGTCCGCCGTGGCTGCCAGGTCGTCGTCGCCGATCGACAGGGGCAGGCGCACCGGCTTCGCGCCGATCGCTCCCGACTCGTACACGAGCACGCAGCCGGGCGCATGGAGGCGCCGCGCGAGGTTCGCGGCGGCGTTCGGCGGGCCCACGCCGACGAGGCAGACCTGGCCGTCACGCAGCTCGCGCGCCGCGTTCACGGTCATCGTCTCTTCGGGTGTCGCGTCGGCCGGCATCAGGCAGTCGTGGTCGCCGGAGCGCTGCGCCGAGCGCCCCCTCCCTCGAGGACGTGCTCCTGCATCCAGGCCGTGAAGCGGTCGCGGTCGCGCGAGATCTCGTCCCAGGCCGCGTAGAAGTCGTTGTCGCGGACGGAGTACCCGGCCGCGTAGGAGGGCCAGGCACCGCCCGGGACGACCGAGACCGCGCTCAGCGTCCAGGCCGGCAGGAAGACCGAGTGAGGCCGCGGCTCGAGCGCCGGCACGATCTCCTCCACCGTGACGATTGCCGCCCCGGCCGCCAGCACGGCCTCCTTCTGGACGCCGCTGAGCCCCCAGAGCATGACGTTGCCGTTCCGGTCCGCATGCTGCGCGTGGATGACGGCGACGTCGGGGTTGAGCGCGCGGACGGCCGTCAGCCGCTGCCCGGTGAACGGGCAGTCGAGGAAGGCGACCGCCTCGCTCTGCGCCCCGAGATCCGTTCCCGCATACCCGCGCAGCACCGCGAACGGCAGCCTCGCCGCGCCCGCAGCGTAGGCGTTCGCCATGCCGGCATGCGAGTGCTCGACCACCGCGAGCGGCCGGGGCCAGCCGTGCTCGACCGCGTCGCGGAAGCGATGGAGGGAGCCGACGCCCGGGTTTCCCCCGTAGGAGAAGACGAGGCGCTCCGCGCATCCCATCCCGATCAGCTGGTCGTACACGAGGTCGGGGGTCATGCGGACGAGGGTGAGCTCGCGACGGCCCTGGCGGATGATCTCGTGCGCGGCCTCGAACGGGATCAGATGGGTGAAGCCCTCGAGCGCCACGGACGCGCCGTCCCGGACGTGAGCCGCGATCGCATCGGCGAGCGGCATCACCGTTGCCGGCGTCGTTCGTCTAGCAGCCATGTTCGCTAGGCACACACATGTGCGCTCCGCGGCATGCGGTGTAGAGTTCACCACGATGGCTCAGGCGACGGTCGAGAAGAAGCAGTACCTGCAGTCGCTCGAGCGCGGCATGGCGGTCATCCAGGTGTTCTCGCGCGATCACCCTGCCTTGACGCTGAGCGAGGTCGCGCGCCTGACCGGGATCACGCG
>JBBILK010000107.1:0-3157 GCA_037444965.1 Actinomycetota bacterium
CAAGCCGCTCTCGAAGGTCCACCTGTCGGGACCACTCGGTGATAGTCCAGGCTAGACGTACCCGCGCGAATCTCGCCAGAACTCGTCGGTCGGCCGCTCGAGCAGGAAGGTGCTGACGAAGTCGACGAAGGGCTCGAGGAACGGGAAGTCCTCGTACGTCGCCCACGGCGGGCGTGTGTAGGCAGGAGGCGAGACGACCACGGACTCCCGCCAGGCGTCGAACGTCTCGTACCAGAGCTCGGAGAGGCGGTCCCACCTGTAGCTGATCGGCGGTGTGCCGCCCGGCCACGTGCCGGGCAGCTCGATCGGCTCCTGGATGACCCGGTAGCTGAAGAACCGGTAGAGACCCGGTTGCCGCATCACCTCCGGGACATGGACGTCGAGGTACCAACCGTCGCCCTCGTCGAACGGGACGCCGTCGGGGTACTTGAAGAGGACGTACCAGCGA
This sequence comes from Actinomycetota bacterium, assembly GCA_037444965.1. GTDB lineage: Bacteria > Actinomycetota > Thermoleophilia > Gaiellales > Gaiellaceae > JBBILK01. The sequence goes on from JBBILK010000107.1 coordinate 449, forward strand.
AGGATGTCTCGCTCGTGCGGCTGGAGCTCGTGGCCCAGGAAGTCCTCGGTCGGCTGTGCGGGGACGAAGCAGGCGGCGACCTTGGGTACGACCGGCGGCACCGTGAACGAGAGCGTTCCCTTCGGGCCCGGCTCGGGGATCTCGCGCCACCAGCCTTCCGTGAGCCGCCAGTTGTAGAAACCGTACGCTCGAGCGTCGGCCGGCGCGTCGACGGGGAGGTAGCTCTCGTGCCTGGTGAGCCACGGCCCGTAGCGGCGATTGATCTCGGGAGCGTGATCGCGAAAGTACCAGCGCTCCATGCCGGCGACGTGGCTGATGGGGATGTCGTGGAGGACGATGCTCTTGATCACGCGCGCTCCTCGATTCCGAGCTCGTGCGACGGGGGCTGCCCGAGCACGCCGCCCGACATGAACGTGCCGATCCGGTTTCCCTTCGTCACCGGCACGAGCAGGTGGGAGGGATAGCGGTTCGAGTGGTGGACGGTCACGGTGGCGTCGCTCTCGCGGTACAGGTGCCCGAGCGCATGGCCGTCGAGGAAGTCCCGAGGCTGCTCGTCCTTGTCGGCGCTCTTGATCCGGAGCCCGAAGCGCATGCCGGGCCGGAGCAGGACGCCGGTCGGGACGATCGGGATCGCGAACTCGTACACCTCGCACGGCGTCAGCGGCTCCCGGCGGTCGTGGGTGTGGTACGGCAGCCAGGGGCGCGAGCGCTCCTGGTCGAGTCGCCGCTGCGAGCCGCGCAGCCATCCGCGCGTCAGCACCCGCTCGTGGCCGTGCTCGTCGACCTCGAGAAAGCTGACGAACCAGAGCACCTCCGTGTCGGTCGTGGATCCGTAGAGGTTCAGCACGAGCGGCCCGCAGACCTCGGTCGCCTCGACGAGCGGCGGGGTCAGGAACGTCACGCTGCCGCGCTCGGCCGGCGAGTCGGCGTAGGTCGAGGCGGTCTCGTGCGACCAGAGCTCGTGCTCGGAAAGGAGGCCGTGCTCGTGCAGGTAGAACTCGGTCCACTTCGTCTCCGGCAGCGGCCATTCGTGCGCGGCCTTCCACTCGCCGGTGTTCTGGATGAAGAGCTGGATCGGCGGCTCGTCCATGATCCCCGTGTCGATCCCTTTCAGCCAGTAGTCGAACCAGCGCAGCGACTCGTCCTGGTACTGGTAGACGGGCCGGTCGAGGTAGTACGGGGGGCCGATCGTCAGCTTCTTCGGCCCCTGCCAGCGCTCGAAGCTCTCGAAGTCGCCCGGCAGGTGGAGCGAGTGCATCGCCCAGCAGCCGCCGAAGTAGCCGGGGATCTCGACGCCGACCTCGTAGCGCGGGGACTTCGACCGGTAGTGCTCGGTGTCGAGGTAGTTGAGGATGTACTCGGCGATGACCATGTTCCCGCCCTCGTCGGGCTGCTCGAGGCAGCGGACGAGGTCGGGATGGATGTTGATCTCGGGGTCCCCGAGCGCCTGCGCCACCTGCTCGGCGAACACGTCCTCCCCGACCCGGTCGCGGTAGGGAGCCCCGATCCGGAGGTTGTCGAGCTTCTGCAGCCAGAACTGGTGGAAGACGTAGGAGAAGATGCCGCCCTGGAAGATCGCCTGGCGGTACTGGTCGGTGACGCCCCAGGGGGCGAAGATCGTCTTCAGCGACGGCGGCTTGAGCTCGGCGACCCGCTTCGCCGTCATCGCGAAGTACGACGTCCCGAACGTCGCCACCTGCCCGTCGCACCACGGCTGGCGTGCGAGCCACTCGATCACGTCGTACATGTCCTCGATCAGCTCGTCTGACATGTGGTTGAACAGGCCCCCGGACCGGCCGGTCCCCGCGCAGGAGGCGAAGACGTGCGCGTAGCCCCGGCGGACGTAGAAGTTGTAGTCGCCCGACTCGAACGGCACGAGCTCGGGGTTCACCGCAACCGGCAGCATCGGCTCGAGCATGCGCTCCTTCGAGAAGGGGAAGAAGCCGAGCAGCGCGGGAAAGCGCTCGCCGGAGTCGGGCCGCAGGATGTCGCAGTCGATCGTGTAGCCGGCCCGGACCGGGATCGCCACGTTCCGCTCGTGGACGACGCCGTAGCGCCTCGGCGACGTCTCCCACCTGGTCGAGAACACGAGCGACCTCCTACACCGTTTGGGTTGCGATCAGGTAGCTGTGGAAGAGCCCGTCCGGGTCGTACTGCGCCCGCAGCTCCTCGAGCCGCCGCGAGCTCTCGGCCGAGAGGTACGGCCACGGGCGGTTGACGAGGTTCTCGTCCGCGAGCTGGATGCCCTTGGAGAGCGGCTCGAGCCTCCGCAGCTGGCCCGTCACCCACTCCTCGTGCGGCGCGTCGTCCGCCTCGTCTTCCCAGACCGCGTAGAGGGCCACGTACAGCCTCGCCTGCATCGAGAAACAGGCATTCTCCACGGGCTGCACCCGCCACGGGTACCAGAAGACGTGCGAGAGCGGGGTCGGGAGCTCGAGGAACAGCGGGCGCACCTCGGGGAGGAGCTCGTCGGCGCCGGCGTCGGTCCACATGCTGTCGACGGCGTAGCGCCAGCCCTCCGGCTCCATCTCGTCGGCCATCGCGTACAGGTCGGCGAAGGTGGTCGGGAAGGCGACCTGCCGGACCCGGGCCACGTCGACGACCGGGCATGTCTCGAGCAGCTGCAGCGCCTCGGTCGCCTCCTCCTCGCTGTCCGTCATCGCGCGCGCCGCCACGATCAGCGCGGGCCCGTCGGGACTGGGGACGCCT
>JBBILK010000107.1:3178-8402 GCA_037444965.1 Actinomycetota bacterium
TCGTCCCGAACAGCGCGACCTCGAGCGCGGGCGGCAGCTCGAGGTCGAGCGACCAGCGAAGAACCTCGTCGAGCACCTCGAGCGGGTAGATGTAGGCGCTCGCGAGGATCGCCTTCGGTCGCGGGTAGACGGCGAGGTGGAAGCGGGTGATCACGCCGAAGAAGCCCGGGCCGGCACCCCGCGCAGCCCAGAGGTAGTCCTGATTCTGCGTCTCGTCCGCCCGGATCAGCTCGCCGTCCGCCGTGACGACGTCGATTGCCCGGACGCTCGTGCAGGAGGGCCCGATGCGGTTGCCGAGCCAGGAGAAGCCGCCCTGGAGGAGGAAGCCGCCGAGGCCGACCGTCGACGCGTGACCCGTCGGGAAGAAGAGGCCGTGCTCGCCGAGCGCGTCGTTCAGCTCCTTCCCGCGAATCGACGGAGTGGCCGTCGCCGTCCGGGCTTCCGGGTCGACGGCGAGCTCGTGGAAGCCCGAGAAGTCGATCAGCATGCCGCCGTCCCGGACGCTCGACGCGGTCCAGCTGTGGCCGCCGGCGCGCGCCTTGACCTTGAGGCCGCGCTCCCGGGCCAGCCGCACGGCGTCGACCACGTCCTGCTCGCTCTCGACCGTCACGACGACGTCCGGATGGCGGTCGGGGTCGCGCAGGTTGAAGACCGCCAGCCGCAGGTCCTCGTAGCCGTCGTCTCCCCGCCAGTAGGTCTTGCCCTCGAGGCTCATCGCCGCTCCTTTCCCTGGTCTTCGGTCGCCTCCCGGTCAGCGCCGCGTCATGCCTCCGTCGACGACGAGGAACTGGCCCGTCATGAACGCCGCGTCGTCGCTCGAGAGGAAGCAGACGAGCCCGACGAGGTCTCGCGGCGTGCCCGGCCGCTTGATCGCTTGCAGCTCGACCACCGCCTCGGGGGCGTCGGAGGGTAGGTCGCCGGCCGCGATCCCCTCCTCTGCGCCCGGCGTCCGCGTCAGGCCCGGCGAGACCGCGTTGACGGTGATCCCGTACTCGCCCACGTCGTTCGCGAGCGCGCTCGTGAAGCCCACCACCCCGCCCTTGCTGGCCATGTAGGCGGTCAGCCCGGGGGTCGAGGTGAAGAGCGAGGAGGAGGCGACGTTCACGATCCTGCCCCAGCGCCGGGCGACCATGTCCGGCAAGAACGCCGACGCCATCAGGTACTGCGAGTCGAGGTTCGCGGTCAGGATCGCGCGCCAGAAGGCGAAGTCGACCTCGGCGATCGGAGCGGCGCGCATCACCCCCGCGTTGTTGACGAGGATGCCGCAGGGCCCCGCGAGCCGGTGGACCTCCCCGACGAGCCCCCGCACGGCCTCCTCGCTGGAGACGTCGGCGACGAGCGAGACGCACTCGCCCCCGGCGTCCTCGATCGCACGGACCGTCTCGGCTGCGTCCCGCAGGTCGACGGCGACGACGCGGGCTCCGCGGGAGGCGAGACCCTCGGCGATCGCGCGCCCGAGCCCGCGGGCGGCTCCGCTGACGACCGCGACGCGACCCTCGTGCGTCATGAGCGGGACGCCGATTCCGCGGCCGGCCGGACCTCGACGAGCTCGATCAGGTTGCCCTCGAGGTCGTGGACGAACGCCATCCGCACGCCGGGCTGCGGTGATGCCGTCGGCTCCCAGACGCCCTCCGCACCGGCGGCGAGGAGCTGCGCGTAGCTCCGCTCGAGGTCGGCGACCCGGAGCGCGAAGTGGGCGCAGCCGCGCGTCTCGAGCGCCGTCAGCGGATCGGCCCAGGCGACGCCGGGGCGGGAGCCGACGCGTTCGAAGAGCTCGACCCGGTCTCCCTCGCCGTTCACGAGCATCGTTCCGCGTAGCGCGCCGGCAGCGAACGTGAACTCGGGCTCGAAGCCGAGCGCCGCCGTGTACCAGGCGACGGCCGGCTCGAGCTCGGAGACCGAGATGCAGACGTGATGGAGCGCGCCCGTCACGCCCGCCGTCGCTCCTTGACTGCGCCCAGCCGCTGGCATATCGTTGCCCGCATAATGGAACTGCGTGTACCGCTGGACGATACAGAGCAGATACGAGCTTGTCCAGACGGGGCGGAGGGAACGAGGGAAGCGTAACGGAGATGTTCTGGGCCTACGTCAGCGGGCTCGTACGCCCGCGCGAGGCAGGAGGCTGAGAGATCGGGTGATGCCGCTCGTCGACTACTCGAGAGACGGCCGCGTCGCCACCATCAGGCTCAACCGGCCCGACCGGCTGAACGCGTTCACCGCCCCGATGCTCGACGAGCTTCGGGAGGCCTGGCAGCGCTACGAGGCCGACGACGGAGCGTGGGTTGCCGTCTTCACCGGCGCCGGACGAGCCTTCTGCGCCGGTGCCGACCGGAGCTGGTTCACCGAGGCGCTCGCAGGAAACGACCACCTCGGCGCCATCCTCGACTACATTCGCCGCGACCCGTACTGGTCCGGCCGGCTGAACAAGCCGACGATCGTCGCGGTGAACGGGTACGCGATCGGCGGCGGCCTCGACCTCGTCCTGCGGGCAGATCTGCGGATCGCGGGCGAAAGCGCCGTGTTCTGGCTCCCGGAGGTCGAGCGCGGGAACATCGTCGTCCTCGACGACAACCTGCCGCACGCGATCGCGGCCGAGCTGATCGCCGGGTTCAAGATCCCGGCCCGGCGAGCCTACGAGGTCGGGATGCTGAACCGGGTCGTCCCGGACGAGCGCCTGCTCGACGCCGCGACGGAGCTGGCGGAGGAGCTGCTCGCCCGCCCGCCGCTGGCCTTGCGCTACGCCCTCGGGATCCTCCGCGACGCGAAGAACCAGGGCATGCGTGTCTCGAACGACCTGCTCCGCGTCTACACGACCGAGCTCTCGAGAAGCCTGATGGGAACGGAGGACTGGCGAGAGGCGGTCGACGCGATGCTCGAGAAGAGGAAAGCCGAGTTCAAGGGGCGCTGATGAGCGTGACGTCCGGGAGCTACCGGGTCTCGGTCGACAGCGGCGGCACCTTCACCGACGGGATCCTCCTCGACGACGAGGGGAACGCCGTCGCCGCGAAGGCGCACACGACGCCGCAGGACCTCACCGCGGGAACGATGGAGTGCCTGTCGCGACTGGCCACGCGGGCGGGCCTGTCACTCGAGCATCTCCTCTCGCGAACGGCCACGATCGTGCACGGGACGACGCTCGCGACGAACATCGTCGCCACCCGCTCGGGGGCGAGGCTCGGGACGATCTGCACCAGGGGGTTCCGCGACCGGATGAGCTTCCTCCACGTCGCGAAGGCGGACCTCAAGGGCGAGGTCCGGGATCCCGGCGCCGACCTCTTCGACTTCCGGCTCGACTACCCCGGCTCGCTGACGCCGCGCCGGCTGACCACCGACGTCGAGGAGCGCGTGAGCGCCCGCGGCGAGGTGCTGGTCCCCCTGAACGAGGACGACGCCCGCCGGGCCGTCGCGTACCTGAAGGAGCAGGAGGTCGAGTCGATCGCCGTACTCTGCCTCTTCTCACAGCTTCGCCCGGAGCACGAACGCAGGATCGGCGAGATCGTCCGGGAGGAGTTGCCGGAGGCGTACGTCTCGCTCTCGCACGAGGTTCTGCCCGCCTGGGGCGAGGTCGCGCGCTGGAGCACGACCATGTTCAGCGCCTACGTCGCCCCCAGAGTGATCACGTACGTGTCGGCGCTCGAGCGGCTGCTCGGGCAGAACGGGTTCGCGGGTCAGCTCGTGTTCATGCAGTCGAACGGCGGCGTCGCGACCTCGGACGTCGTCGTCGAGAACCCGGCGACGCTGCTCGTCTCCGGGCCCGCGGCGGGACCGTCCATGGGGCTCGCGGTAGCCCGGCTCCACGGCCAGCAGGATCTCCTCTCGGTGGACATGGGCGGCACGAGCTTCGACGTGGCGGTTGTCCCCGCCGGGAGGATCAGCGTCGTCCAGAACAAGGTGATCGAGGGCAAGAAGTACGGCCTGCCTGCCGTGGACGTGACGGCGATCGGCGCGGGCGGCGGCTCGATCGCGTGGCTCGACCCGAGCGGCCGGCTGCAAGTCGGGCCGCGAAGCGCGGGGGCCTCTCCCGGTCCCGCCTGCTACGGCGCCGGCGGCACGGAGCCGACCGTGACCGACGCCGACGTCGTGCTCGGGTACGTCGACCCCGACTACTTCCTCGGTGGCGAGACGAGGCTGCGCAAGGATCTCGCGGAGCAGGCGATCGACGAGCGGATCGCCCGCCCGCTCGGCCTGAGCGTCGGCAAGGCGGCCGCCGCGGTGCACGACATCGTCAACGCGAAGATGGCCGGCGCGATCACCGTGGTGTTCACGAGACGGGGCTACGACCCGCGCGAGTTCGCGCTCTGCGTCGGCGGCGGCGCGGGCCCGGTCCACGGCGCCCGGCTGATGCAGGAGCTCGGGATCAGGCACCTGCTCGTGCCCAAGGCCGCCCCGGTCTACTGCGCGTTCGGCATGCAGTACGCCGACCTCAGGCACAACTTCACGCGGCCGTACCACAGCCAGTCGGCGCAGGCAGACCTCGAGGCGATCAACGCCCTCTACGAGGAGATGGAGCAGCAGGCGACCGCGATCCTGCGACGGGAAGGGGTCGCCGAGTCCGAGATCTCGATCGGCAAGACGATGGACTTCCGTTACTACGGCCAGGTGCGCGAGCAGACCGCCGACGTTCCCGACGGCCGCCTCGACCCGGAGTCGTTCGCGATTGCCCAGAGCCGGTTCCACGAGCGGCACCGTACGGTGATCGGCTACGCGGACGAGCGCTACCCCACCGAGGTCGTGCGGCTGCACCTGACGGGGACCGCCAGGCTGACGCCGCCGAAGCTCCCGCGGCTCGAGGCGGGTGGCGCCGATCCCTCGGCCGCGCTCAAGGCCACTCGAGCGGCGTTCTTCGGCGAGCTCGACGGCTTCGCGGAGACGAACGTGTACGACGGCGGCCGGCTGACGGCGGGCAACCGGCTCGAGGGACCCTGCATCGTCGAGGAGGCGATGACGACCGTGGTGATCCCGCCCGGACTGGTCCTTCACGTCGACGCGTACGGCAACTACACCACCCTCGACTGAGAGGAGCACGGGGACCGATGGACTTCGGCATTGCGATCACCTTCGCGAACCCGGGGCCGCGGAGGATCCCCGACGCACGCTTCGCCGCGAGCCAGATCGAGCAGGCCGCGGTCGCCGAGGAGCTCGGGTACGACCACGTCTGGGTTCCGCAGCACCCCGGTACCGACCAGTACTACCCGGCGCCGTTCCCCCTCCTCGCCGCGATGGC
>JBBILK010000108.1:0-1883 GCA_037444965.1 Actinomycetota bacterium
CGGCTTCTCGCTGCGCGTGCATCGCGCCGGCAAGCCGCGGACAAGGAGCGTCGGCGAAGCCGAGCCGCGCGTGACCGCGAGCCGCACGTCGCCGATCCCTTCCTGCCGCCAGCGGTCGGAGAGGCCGAGAACGAGCAGGCCGGCCTCCGCGGCTGCGTCGATCACCGCCTGCGGCCCGGGCTCGACGAGCAGCGGGTCGGCGGCAACGCCGGCCACCTGCTGCACGATCAGCGACGCCGTCGCGAGCAGGCGGCTCGCGTCCCGGCGACCGGCCTCCTCGTCGGCGGCGGTCCCGAGCAGGCGGAGTGGAGCACCAACTGCGTCCGCGAGCCAGGCGCCGATCTCGGCGGCCGCCCACTCGTGCTCGGCACCTCCGAAGGGCACGAGCACCGGCCGGCCGGGGCCGGGGTTCGGCGCCCGCTCCCCGGGCGCTACCAGCACCGCGGCGTCGCACGGAGCGCTGGCGAGCACGGCGGCCAGGTCGAGGCCGGGGCTGCCGTCCATCAGCTCGGCGGTCGCGTCGAAGAGGAGAAGATCGACGTTCTGCTCCGAGGCGAGGCGAACGGTGTCCCCGCCGGGCTCCGCGGACGTGAAGGCGGCAACGCGGGCCGCAGCGCCGGTACCGAGCAGCGCGCCGCGGCGCTCCTGCAGGAGCGCGCTGGCCCGGGCGAGCTCCTGGTCGCTCGGCACGAGTGTCGCGAGAATCAGCTCGCGAGACGGTCGCCTGGCCAGCGGCTGGGCGAGGGCGAGCAGCGCGTCGACCCGTCCGGCGTCCCTCGCAACGACGAGGATCGCGCGGTCCGGCCGAGCTGGCGCGGCCTGCCGGGGCGAAGGCGCTTCGACTGAGGCGCGAGGAGGGTCGAGCGCCGGATCCTGCCGCAGGATCGCCGTCTCGAGCTCCTGGAGGGCGGGACTCGGGTCGATCCCGAGCTGCTCGACGAGGACGTTGCGCGCGCGGCGGTAGGCGTCGAGCGCCTCGGCCTGGCGGCCGGACCGGTAGAGCGCGAGCATGAGCTGTCTTCTCAGGCGCTCGCGCAGCGGGTGCTCGGTGACGAGCGCCTCGAGCTCGCCGGCGAGCTCGCCGTGCCGGCCGAGCGCGAGGTCCGCTTCGATGCGATCCTCGAGACCGGTGAGCCGGAGCTCCTCGAGCCGGACGATCGCGGACTGGGCAAACGGCTCGTAGGCGAAGTCGGCGAGAGCCTGGCCACGCCAGAGGTCGAGCGCCTCCCGCAACGTTCGGGACGCGGTCGCGTGGTCGCCCCGGGCCGCAGCCTCCCTTCCTTCGGCGAGGAACTGCTCGAAGCGATGCAGATCGAGCTCCCCGGCCGCGACCTCGATCACGTAGCCGGGGCCGCGCGTCAGAATCGTGTCCGCACCGAGCGCCTTGCGCAGGCTCGAGACGTAGCCCTGGAGGATCGTCTTCACGGAGTCCGGGGGGTTCTCGCCCCAGATGTCGTCGATCAGGCGGTCGACGGACACGACCTGGCCCGCATGGAGCAGGAGCACCGCGAGCACGGCGCGCTGCTTCGGTCCTCCGAGCGGGCGGGACGAGCCGCCCGCGACGGCTTCGAGCGTGCCCAGAATCCGGAGCTCCATCCGTCCCTCCCGCCCGGACGCTAGCACGGCTCCCAGCGGGCGTTTAGCGCGCGCTTAGAGATCGCCTAGGGCAGCCGTCGATCCTGACAGTGGACAGAGCGATCGAGAGAGGACAGGGAGGAGCCATGAAGCATTCGAGGACATACAAGCGCTGGATCCGGCGGATGGCGATCGGACTCGCCGTGGCGGCCGTCGTCGTCCCGGGCGCTCAGGCCGCAGGGCAGTTCCCGTCGATGGAGGAGCTCGAGCAGTTCAGCTTCGTCCCGGAGCCGGGAGTGACGCTGCCG
>JBBILK010000108.1:1893-8334 GCA_037444965.1 Actinomycetota bacterium
ATCCCCTCATCGCCACCTCGCGGGCCCACCTCTTCGAGCAGCTCGAGCAGTTCCGGTTCGTGCCGAGCGATGAGCCGGTAGGGCCGACTCTCGTGCACCCGTTCAGCTTCCAGCCGAGCAACGAGCCGGTCGGTCCGACCGTCGTTCCGATCGACTGGACCGAGTGGCTGCCCACGCTGAGCGAGCTCGAGAAGTTCCGCTTCGTGCCCGAGACGCCGGTGGCAGCGCCGGTCGCGGCGCCCGGCATCGACTGGACGGACGCAGGCATCGGCGCCGGCATCGCGATCGGGACGATGCTGCTCGCCGCCGCGGCGGCGCTGGGTGTGCGCCACCACCGGATCGGTCACGCGTAGAGCCGGGCCAGCGTGACAAGCGTGGCCGGGCCCGCCCACCGCGTGCTTGAAACATGTGCCCTCTGACTCTAGGGTGGTCGAACTTGGCTACTGCCGGTACCGAGCTTCGCCCGGGTACGAGCTTTGCCGGATACCGGATCGAGAGCGTGCTCGGTCGCGGCGGGATGGGGATCGTCTACCTGGCGACCGACCTGCGGCTGGAGCGCAGGGTGGCGCTGAAGCTCGTGGCGCCGGAGCTGGCCGCCGACCCGGGCTTTCGGGAGCGTTTCCTCAGCGAAGCGAGGCTGGCGGCGTCGCTCGACCATTCCCACGTGGTGCCCGTGTACGCGGCCGGGGAGACCGGCGGGCAGCTGTGGATCGCGATGCGCTACGTCGAGGGCACCGATCTTCGGTCGCTGCTCGAGCGGGAGGGACCGCTCGAGCCCGGCCGGGCGATCGAGCTCGTCGACCAGGTCGCCTCGGCGCTCGACGCCGCGCACGCGATCGGGCTCGTGCATCGGGACGTCAAGCCCGCGAATGTGCTCGTCACCGAGGAAGGTGGCCGCGAGCACTGCTACCTGACCGACTTCGGGCTCGCCCGCGACCAGGGTGCCGACGCCGGCGCGCCCACCCACCTCTCCGGCACCGTCGACTACACGGCGCCCGAACAGATCGGCCACGAGCCCGCCGGCGCGAGCGCGGACATCTATTCGCTCGCCTGCGTGCTCTACGAGTGCCTCGCCGGCGAGCCCCCCTTCCAGCGGGCGCGCCCGACCGCGACCCTGTTCGCGCACACGAGCGAACCACCGCCCTCCCTGGCCGAGCGGCACCCCGAGCTGCCCGAGGCGATCGACCCCGTCATCGCCAGGGCACTCGCCAAGGACCCGGCCGAGCGGCACGGAAGCTGCGGCGAGCTCGTCGAAGCCGCCCGGGAAGCGCTTGGGCTCGGCGAGCGCCGGCTCACTCGCAGGCGGCTGCTACTCGTCGGTAGCGGTGCCGCCCTCGCTGTCGCAGCGGCCGCGGCCGTCCCCGCGATCTTGCTCGGCTCCGGAAACGACACGCCGATCGCCGCCGGGCCGAAGCCGATCCTGCCCGTGACCCAGGACTCGCTCGTCCGCATCGACCCCGAGACTGCTGAGGCCGTCGCCGCGCTCGCGATTGGATCGAGACCCGTGGGCGTGGCCGCCGGAGAGGGAGCCGTCTGGGTCATCGGCCAGGGCGACAGAAGCCTCTCGCAGATCGATCCGGAGACGAACGCGATCGTGCGCACGATCAGCCTGCCGCCGGGGGAGTCGCCGGAGGGGATCGTCGCCGGCGAGGGAGCGGTCTGGACCCGTCACGCCTTCGGCCTCCGGAAGTACGACCCGGCGACGAGCTCGTTCCCTCCCCTCCCCAACGAGATCGAGTCTCCCGAGAACATCACAGACTCCGGCGGCACCGGCTTCACCAACGACGTCGCGGCCGGTCACGGAAGCATCTGGCTCTTCGCGGTCGACGAAGTCCTCCGGCTCGACCCGGCGACGGGCCGGATCGTCGCCCGCGTGTCCATCGGCCAGGAGCTTGCCTGGCTCGCGATCAGCGAAGATGCCGTCTTTCTGGCGGACGGGTGGGGGTTGCTCGCGCGTATCGACCCGGCCACCAACAGGGTGACACCCTGGGCAGAGGTAAGCGAATCCCTCCACGGCGTCGCGGTCGGGGAGGGGGCTGTCTGGGCGATCGACTCGGACGAGGATCTGGTGTTTCGGCTCGACCCTGCGACGCTCCGGGTGACCGACAGAATCAGGGTCGGGCGCTCGCCGACCGCGATCGCAGCGGGCGCAGGCGGGATCTGGGTGACGAGCGAGCGGGACAGGACGCTGACGCGGATCGACCCGACGACGTTCGACGTACAGCCGATCGGCCTAGGCGGAGCTGCGACCGACGTCGCTGTCGGCCAAAGCGCCGTCTGGATGACGGTGGACGTGCGCTGAGGCTCGGCGCAGAGCAGGCCCTTGTGCTCTTGGTTACGATTAGCTAGTCTTGGCGAGAGGCCGCCGATGTCGATCGTCGACGTTGCCAACCTGCGGCTCGTCACCGTCGAGCCCGACGAGACCGTCCAGGCTGCCGTCGGCCGGATGCTCGCCGAGAACGTGGGCTCGGTCGCCGTCTGCACCGGGGCCACGCTCGCCGGCATCTTCACGGAGCGCGACGTGCTCCGCCTGGCCGGGGAGCCGACGCCCCTGAGCGAGATCAGGGTCGGCGACGTCATGACCACGAACGTGGTCTCCGTCTCGCCGGACGACGACATCGTCGCCGTCGCTCACCTGATGAGCGAGCGGAAGATCAGGCATGTCCCCGTGCTCGAGGGCGACAACCTCGTCGGCATCGTCGGCATCCGCGACGTCCTCGGCGTGCTCACGGAGCAGCTCTGGCGGAGCCACGACGAGGAGACCCGCGAGACGATCCGCGAGCTCCTGGCCCGCGCGCCCCGGGAGTCGTAACTCCGCGGGCGCGAGCCGAGAACGACCCGGGACGGGTCTCGATCGGCCATCTTGCGGCGAGGGGCGCCTACCGCGAGGATCGCTCGATGGAGCGGTTGCCCGAGCCGCCGGTTGACCGCCAGGATGTCTCGTCGATCAGCGGAGGGTTGTTCGAGATGAACGCGAAGCTCGCCGACATCGCGAAGGACGTCGCAACCATCCGAGCTATGCTCGAAGAGGACGATGACGAAGAAGGGTAAGACGATCGAGGAGCGCGTCGAGGAGCTTCTGAAGGAGGACCCGGACGCGCGCCACGAACGAACCATGCGGCTTCTCGCGGAACGGATCGCCTATCACGAGGCGAAGCAGAGCGAGGAACAGAGGCACGAGGCCGACTCTGCCTCGGGCTAGTTCCAGACCCTGACCTCCCGGTACAGCGTGTCCCGCTGCACGGGGATCTTGCCGAGCGCCCGGATCGTGCGGACGAAGTCGTCGGTCGAGGCCCGGTGGGTCGTGCCGGCCGCGGAGACGACGTTCTCCTCGATCATCACCGAGCCGAGGTCGTCGGCGCCGAAGGCGAGCGCGACCTGGCCGACCTTCATGCCCTGCGTCACCCAGCTCGACTGGATGTGGTCGACGTTGTCGAGGTAGATCCGGCTCACGGCCTGCGTCAGGAGGTACTCGAACGAGGTCGGGTGGTGGGTCACCCGGGGGGCGAGGCGCGTGCCCTCGGGCTGGAACGTCCAGGAGATGAAGGCGCGGAAGCCGCCCAGCTCGTCCTGGAGGTCGCGGATCCTGCGCAGGTGCTCGACCCGCTCGGCGAGCGTCTCGACGTGCCCGTACATCATCGTCGCCGTGGTCGAGATGCCGAGGCGATGGGCCTCGCGCATGACGCCGAGCCACTCCTCCGCTTTCGTCTTCTTCGGAGCGATGATCCGCCGCACGCGCTCGACGAGGATCTCGGCGCCGCCGCCGGGAATCGAGTCGAGGCCGGCGTCGCGGAGCCGCACGAGCGTCTCGGGCACCGTCAGCCGCGAGACCCGCGCGATGTGCTGGATCTCGGGCGGCGAGAGAGCGTGCAGATGGATCCGGTAGCGGCCTTTGATCGAGCGGAACAGGTCCTCGTAGAAGTCGATCGCAAGATCGGGGTGGTGGCCGCCCTGCATGAGCAGGCCGGTGCCGCCGATCGCGAGCGTCTCCTCGATCTTCTTGAAGATCACCGCCTTCGGCAGCAGGTAGCCCTCCGCCCGGTCGCCCGGCCGGCGGTAGAAGGCGCAGAAGTCGCAGTCGGTCTTGCAGATGTTCGTGTAGTTGACGTTCCGGTCGATGATGAAGGTCACCTTGCGCGGGTCGGTCCTGCGAGCGCGCAGCTCGTCGGCCACTCTCCCCACGGCCACGAGGTCGCGTGAGCGAAGCAGCGTGAGCGCGTCCTCGTCCGAGATCCGCTCCCCGGCGAGCGCTCTGTCGAGGATCTCGCGCACGGGCGCGGCCGGCCGTACGCCTGCGTCGATCGCCGTCACGTCCTGACCTTCTCCGCCGTCACGAATCGCAACTCGGGCACCGTCTCGAGCTCGCCGGCGTCGCGGGCGAGCTCGAAGAACGAGAGCAGCCCCGCCCGCTCGCGGGGCCCGAAGCCGTAGCGGAGCTTCTCGAAGTAGCGCGCGAGGAATCCGGGCGGGTAGCCGTAGCGAGCGCTCGCCTCGCGGGCGAGGAGCTCGGGCTCGGCACGGCTCAGCCGGTGCGACTCGAGCAGCGCCTCCTCGACGTCGAGGATGCCGGCCGGCGGCGGATCGGGGCAGGCGAAGAGCGCGTACACCATCGGCAGCCCCGTTCGTTCCTGCCAGAGGCGGCCGAGATCGTAGTGCGGCGTGGGGTCCTCGAAGACGCTCTGGAGCGCCGCGTCGCCGATGAGGAGCTTCGCGTCCGCCTCCGCGTCGAGCGGCACGTGCTCCGCCTCCGGCAGGAGGATGCGGACGAGCACGACCGAGGTCGCGCTCTCGGGCGTCACCGCCACCGAGCGCACCCGGGAGAGAGGAGCGCGGGAGACGAGCTGGATCGAGTCGACCGCTCCCTCCGAGGAGACCGCGACCCGCGGGAGGATCCGCAGCCGCTCCGCGTGGCGGGCGTACGCGATCGAGGAGATGGGCGCGAGGTCGATCTCGCCGCCGACGAGGCGCTCGTTGAGCTCGGTCGGGACCCCCGGCACCTCGTCGACCTCGGCCTCGAGCCGGAAGAAGAGCGGCGCCATGTTGACGTAGGAGATGCGGCCGAGCCGGATCATCCGGATCCCTCCCGGCGAAGCGCGGCGACGAGGCCGCAGCGGCTCTCCCAGCTCGGATGCGGCGCCAGGTAGGCGGCGCGCTCGACCTCGGACAGCACCATCCGTCGCACCGGCACGCGGGCACCCTTCAGGAGCAGGCGGCCGAGAAACGGCATCCGGACGATCTCGGGCAACGCCGGCTCGTCGCGCTCCTCGACCGAGACGACCTGCGCCGGCCTTCGCGCGGCGAAGCCGCGGACGATCGGCGCCCCGGAGCGCTGGGCGACGAGCTCGACGCGTTCCAGGCCGAGCTCGTCGACCAGCGCCTCGAGGTGCGTCACGTCTCGCTCGAGCGAGTACTCGGCTTCGCGCGTGGGCTTGTCGGAGCGCCCGAAGCCCAGCTGGTCGTACGCAACCACGCGGCGGCCCGCGGCGGCGAGCTCCCCGATCTCGTTTCCGAACGCGTACGCCCAGACGAGCAGCCCGTGGACGAGGATCACCGCGCCGGCCTCACGAGGGCCCTCGTCCACGTAGTGGAGACGGATGCCGTCGGTGAAGAGCCAGCGCGGCTCGTAGAGCCACGTGCCGCCGAACGTCCAGTCGCGCGCGTCCATCTCGCGCTGCGTGGGAGTGAGCGGACGCGGAGCGGCTGTCAGTCCCACCGTCGGATCGGGTTGTAGAGCGTGTCGCGCTGCACGGGGGTACGCCCCGCCTCCCGGATGAAGCGCACGAGCTCCTCCACCTTCTGCTCGGTGCCGGCAGTGCCGCCGGCCGCCTGGAAGATCTCCTCGCGCATCACCGTCCCCTGGACGTCGTTGGCGCCGAAGTGCAGCGCGATCTGCGCCATCGGGAGCCCCATCATGATCCAGTACGCCTTGATGTTCGCGACGTTGTCGAGCAGGAGCCTCGACACGGCGATCACCTTCAGGTCCTCGGCGCCCGGGGTGAACCTGAAGCCGCGCCGCTCGAAGACGGTGTTCTCGGGATGGAAGGCGAGCGGCACGAACGCGAGGAAGCCGCCGCTACGGTCCTGCTGCTCGCGCAGCCGCAGCAGGTGGTCGACCCGCTCCTCGTACGTCTCGACGTGGCCGTAGAGCATCGTGCAGTGCGTGGGGATGCCGAGGCGGTGCTCCGTCTCCATGACGGCCAGCCAGTCTCCGGACGCGGAACCAGATCTCCGGGTGCTCCTTGCCCGGAGCGACGAGCCGGCGGACCCGGTCGGCGAAGATCTCCGCACCGCCGCCCGGCAGCGAGCCGAGCCCGGCGGCTCGCAGCTCTGTCAGCACCTCCTCGTGCGAGAGGCCCGAGAGCGTCGTCATGTGGTGGATCTCGCTGGCCGTGTAGAGCTTCAGGTGCACGTCCGGGAGCGCCTCGTGCAGCTTCCGGGTCG
>JBBILK010000109.1:0-8223 GCA_037444965.1 Actinomycetota bacterium
CCGCCACGATTCGGTGGAGCACGACGCGCCCGAGATCCCCGCTTCGGTAGCCGACGACATCGCCGACGTCGTAGCCCTGGCGCTCGCGGAGGATCGCGAGGTCGCCCTCGGCAAGCGCGGGCGTCATGCTCGAGCCCTCGACGATCACGTACGCCGTCGAGCCGCCGAGCGCGCCCGGGGCAAGGAGTGCCCAGGCGAGCGCCGCGGCAGCGGCGGCGGCGGCGAGACCGCCGAGCCAGAGGAAGCGAGAGGCGGGCCGGCTCATCGGCGTCCCTCCCGGGCGGGAGGGCGCCGGCCGGTCGTCCGGCGCCCTCCCGGCCGGGTTACTGCGCTGCGACCACCGTCAGCTGGGTCGCGGCCGCGACCGTGGCCTGCGGGGAGGTCGTGGCGCAGGTGACGCTGCCCGCGGCGTTCGTGCACGAGTACCAGGAGCCGGCCGGCGCGAGCTGCACCTTGACCGTCGTTGCCGCGGCAGGCGAGATCGTGAACGCCACCTGGTCCAGGTTCGTCGGGGTCGTCGCGTTGAGCCCGTACTGCACATTCGTGATCGTGTAGCCGCTGATCGTGCCGCTTCCGGCCCCCGCAGTCGTGTCGGGGACGGTGTTCGTGGCCGTAAACGCGTACGCGGCGACGCCGATCACGACGGCCGCGAGCACGGCGATCACCAGCCGTCGTCTCGATCCCTTCATCACACCACTCCTCTTGCTCTCGCGGACGTCTGATCTACTCCAATCCGGTGATAGGTATCGCCGGTACGTGGTATGCACTTGAGCCCCCCTTCGGTATGAATCCGGGAGGAACGCGCGCCCGCTACGCGACGAGCAACTCGAGCGCCCGGCGAAGGACGCGGGCACCGAGCTCGCAGAACCGCTCTTCGGTCTCTTCCTGCGGCGAGTGGCTGACGCCGCCGCGGCTCGGGACGAACAGCATCGCCACGGGCACGTGCCGGCCGAGGATCATCGCGTCGTGCCCCGCGCCGCTCGGCAGCCTCATGAACGAGGCGCCTTCGAGCGCCGCGGCGCGCTCCAGCGCCTCCACGAGTCCCGTGTCCATCGGGGTCGGCTCGAGACGGTAGGTCTCGGTCAGCTCGAGTCCAAGGCGCTCCTCGCGGGCGACGCGCTCGAGCGTCTCGCGGACGAACGCCTCGACCCGTGCGAGTCCCGCCGGGGTCGGGGAGCGGACGTCGATCGTGAGCTCGGCGAGGCCCGGGACGACGTTGAAGCCGCCCGGCTCGACCGAGATGACACCGACGTTCGCGGTCATGTCGTCGCGCGCGCGGGCCTCGTCTCGCAGTGCCAGGATCGCCCGGGCGGCCCCCGCCAGCGCGTCCCGGCGCGTCTCCATCGGCGTCGTCCCGGCGTGGTTCGCCTCGCCCAGGAAGCGTGCTTCGAAGCCGACCAGGCCGACGATGCCGGTGACGATCCCAACGTCGACGCCTGCCCGCTCGAGCCGCGGACCTTGCTCGATGTGGAGCTCGAGGTAGGCGCCGACCTCGTCGATCGCCCGCGCCTCGCGGACGCGGTCGACGTCGTAGCCGAGCGCCGCCATCGCGTCGCGGAGCGCGATCCCGTCCGCATCCACCCACGTCTCCAGACCGGGGAGCTCCTCGCCGGCGAAGGCCCGGCTGCCGAGCATGCCGGCGCGAAAGCGGGAGCCCTCCTCGTCCATGAAGGAGACGAGCCACACCGGCCGCCGCGGCTCGATCCCGGCCTCCCCGAGCCCGCGGATCGCCTCGAGCGCCGCGACCACGCCGAGCGCGCCGTCGAAGCGACCGCCCTGCGGCACCGTGTCGAGGTGCGAGCCGACGAGAACGGCTTTCCCCGCACCCACCCGCCACTTGCCGAGGACGTTGCCGGCCGCGTCGATCGACGTCTCGAGACCGAGCGCGCCGAGCCGCTCGCGGAGCCACTCGCTCGCGGCGGCCAGCTCGGGCGACCAGGCGAGGCGGGTGACCCCCCTGCCGTCGCCCCCGAAGCGGGCGAGCGCCTCGAGCTCAGCCGCGATCGACACTCTCGCCCGGAACCGGCTCGGGAAGGGGGGCCGGGCGGGACGCCTCGCGCGCGCGCAGCCGACGCCGCTTCCACCACCGGTACCCCTCGACGGACGCCGCGACGCCGAAGGCGAGCCCGAGCGCGAGCAGGAGCCCCTTGGCCGGGCTCTCCTCGAAGGCCTTGCCGCCGAAGTAGCCGACGAGGCCGGCGTACGAGGCCCAGACGAGGCCCGCGGCGACGTCGAAGCGGATGAACCGGTGCCAGGGGAAGCGCAGCATGCCCGCCGCGAACGTGACGGCCGTCCGGCCGCCGGGAACGAAGCGGCCGATCAGGATCAGGTAGCCGCCGCGCTCCGAGAGGGCAAGCTCCGCGCGATCGAGGTGCCGCCGGCGATGGCCGGTGAAGAGCCGGCCGCGGACGAGATCCTTGAGGTGCCGGCCGATCAGGTAGGCGGTGTTGTCGCCGAGCACGGCGCCGGCGGCGGCGCAGAGGATCACGAGCGCGATGTTCAGGTCGCCGTTCGCAGCGAGGACGCCCGCGGTGATCACCGCCGTCTCGCTCGGGATCACCGGGAAGAGCACGTCCCCGAACGCGAACAGGAAGATGACGGCGTACGTCCAGTCCGTGCCGGAGATGAAGTCGAGGAGCGAGTCGAACACGCTTCGACCATTGAAGCGGAAGCGGCGGGAAACCGGTGGCGACCGGGCACGCCTCCTCAGCGAGCGAGCGGCTCGAGCGCGGGCTTTCGCACGTGCTCGAAGACGAGCCTCGTCTCCAGATGGACGACCTCGGGCCGGGAGGTCAGGCTGTCGAGCGCGAAGTCGCGCAGGTGGTGCGTGTCCGCGACCCCGACGTGCACGAGGAAGTCGTCGGCGCCGCCGACGTGGGTGACCGCGATCGTCTCCGGGAGCGAGAGCGCGAAGTCGCGGAACGCGTCGACCTCCGCGCGCGAGTGGGTGCGCAGGCGCACTGCGACGACCGCCTGGACGCCGCGGCCGAGCGCCGCCGGGTCGACCTCCGCCCGGAAGCCGGTGAAGACGCCGCGACGGACGAGGCTCCGGACCCGCTCGAGGCACGTCGAGGGCGCGAGGCCGACCCGCTCGGCCAGGTCCTTGTTCGAGAGGCGCGCGTGGCGCTGGAGCGCGACGACGATCTCGGCGTCGATTCGGTCGATCCCGGCTTCACGGGACATGAACCGAATGATATTCGAAATTGAAGCGTATTTCCAGCGAGTCTCTGGACAAGCTGAACTCTGATCGAATACCTCTCACCGTGATGACGCAGCCGATCGACACGCTCGCCGTCCATGCCGGCCGGGGCGACTTCGCGGAGCTCGGCGTCCACGCGCCTCCCCTCGACCTCTCCACGACCTACCCGCTCGGTGCGCTCGACGATGCGGTCGCGAGCCTCGACGCCCTTGCGCGCGGCGAGGGCAGACCGGCCAACTCGGTCTACTCACGGCTCCACAACCCGACCGTCGCCCGCTTCGAGCAGGCGCTCGCGGCGCTCGAGGGCACGGACGAGGCAGTCGCGTTCGCCTCCGGGATGGCTGCGCTCTCGGCCTGCCTGCTCGCGCTCGAGCCGGCTCGCCGGCACGTCGTCGCCGTCCGGCCCCTGTACGGCGGCTCCGACCACCTGCTCGCCTCCGGCCTGCTCGGCACCGAGGTCACCTGGGCGCGGGCCACCGGCGTTTGCGACGCGATCCGCCCCGACACCGGTCTCGTTCTGGTCGAGACGCCGGCGAACCCGACGCTCGCGCTCGTCGACATCGAGGACGTCGTCCGTCAGGCGGGCTCGGTGCCCGTGCTCGTCGACTCCACGCTCGCCACCCCGGTGCTCCAGCGCCCGGCCGCGCAAGGCACCGCGCTCGTCCTCCACTCGGCGACGAAGTTCCTCGGCGGGCACGGCGACGTCGTCGCCGGGGTCGTCGCCTGCGACGCCGCCTGGGCCGCTCGGCTGCGGCAGGTGCGGATCCTGACCGGCGCGATCCTCCATCCTCTCGCCGGCTACCTCCTCCACCGCGGCCTCGCCACCCTGCCGGTCCGCGTGCGCGCCGCGCAGACGACCGCCACGGTGCTGGCCGAGCGGCTCGCCGCGCATCCGGCCGTCGAGCGCGTCTTCTACCCCGGGCGCCCGGGCTGCGACCCGACCGGGCTCCTCGGCCGCCAGCTCCATGGGCCGGGGACGCTCGTCAGCTTCGAGCTCGTCGGCGGTCGCGAGGACGCGGCCCGAATGCTCGAGTCGCTGCGGCTGATCACGCCGGCTGTCAGCCTCGGCTCGACCGACACCCTGATCCAGCACCCTGCCGGCCTCACCCACCGCCTCGTCGATCCGGCCGGCCTGGCCGAGGGCGGGATCACGGAGAGCCTCCTGCGCCTCTCGGTCGGACTCGAGGACGCCGAGGACCTCTGGGCCGACCTCGCGCGCGGGCTCGAGCTCGCGCGGCGCGCCGGCCTGCGCGTCGCGTAGCGGATTCGACCTCGGCGCTCCTCTCGTAGGATGGGGCCCGTGCCCCGGGTGCTCACCGTCGGCGCCGCCCAGCTCGGCCCGATCGCGCGGGAGAAGACCCGCGCGGAGGTGGTCGAACGCCTGCTCGCGCTGCTCCGCCAGGCGCATGCGGCCCGCTGCGAGCTCGTCGTCTTCCCCGAGCTGGCCCTGACGACGTTCTTCCCGCGCTTCGTCCTCGAGGACGAGGCCGAGCTCGACTCCTTCTACGAGCGAGAGCTGCCGAACGAGGCCACCCGGCCGCTCTTCGACGAGGCCTCGCGCCTCGGCATCGGCTTTCACCTCGGCTATGCGGAGCTCGTGCTCGAGGAGGGGCGCAAGCGCCGCTTCAACACCTCGATTCTCGTCGAGCGGGACGGCCGGATCGTCGGCAAGTACCGCAAGGTGCACCTGCCGGGCACGGCCGAGCCCGTGCCGGGGGCGCCCGGCCACCACCTCGAGAAGCGCTACTTCGAGGTCGGCGACCTCGGCTTCCCGGTCTTTCGCGCCTTCGGCGGCATCGTCGGCATGTGCATCTGCAACGACCGGCGCTGGCCCGAGACGTACCGAGTGATGGGCCTTCAGGGCGTCGAGCTGATCGTGCTCGGCTACAACTCGCCGATCGGGCTCGGCGAGAGCTTCGACGTCGAGGCCCTCGAGCCGTTCCACAACCACCTCGTCATGCAGGCGGGCGCCTACCAGAACGCGACCTGGGTGGTCGGCGTCGCCAAGTGCGGCCGCGAGGAGGGCTACCACATGATCGGCGAGAGCGCGATCATCGCCCCCTCGGGCGAGATCGTCGCGATGGCGCACACGCTCGAGGACGAGCTCGTCGTCGCCCGTTGCGATCTCGACTTCGGCCGGCGCTACAGCGAAGGGATCTTCGACTTCGCGCGCCACCGCCGGCCCGAGCACTACCGGCTGATCGTCGAGCGGACAGGGGCCGAGCCGCCGCCCGAGTGACGCCCCCGGCCGGCGGCCCCGCTGCCCTCAGTGCTCGTGCCGCTCGGGCAGCCCGAACCGGCGCGCCGTTCCCTCCTCCGAGTCCCACTGGATCCACACCGCGGGCTCGTCGCCGACCACCCAGCCGTCGTGACCGGCCTCGACGACCGCGAACGAGGGCGCACTCACCTCGTACTCGCAGCCGTCCTGATAGACGCCGTGGAGCCGGCCCTTCGCGAGGAAGCCGACGTGCGTGTGCATGCAGGCCTCCGTCTTGACGATTGGCTTCATGTGCGTCGACCAGCGCCAGCCGGGCGGGTAGACGACGCGCTTCAGCCGGCCGCTCCCGACCCGGACGACGTCGACGGAGAGCCCCCCGACCTCGTGGTGGTCGCAGCCCTCGATCGGAGCGAGCAGCGGATCCATCCTCACACCTCCCTCGGCTTGCCGTCGACGCCGACGAGCGAGAAGAACTTCTCGTCCTGGACGAGCGGCGGACTGGGGAACGCCACCTTCGAGTGCGTGAGCCCGAGCTGGACGAGCGTCTCGGCGATCTTGATCCCGACGGGCCCGGGGTTGATCACCGGGCAGGGCAGGTGCGCCGCCATGTAGTCCCCCGCCTGGTGCATCGTCGTCGAGCCGAGCAGGATCACGTCGGCGCCGTCCTCGTCGATCGCCTTCCGCGCCTCCCGCGTCAGCTTCTCGAACATCTCCTCCTCCTTGCCGGCGAAGAGCGCCTCGACGTCGGGCGGGATGTTCACCGCCCTGATCGAGGCGCACTTGTCCCAGAGGTGGTAGGTGTCGAGGTTCTTCTCGTACAGGTGACGCCACCTGTCCCACATCGTGACGATCGAGAAGCGCTTCCCGAGCATGGTCGCGACCGCGTAGGAGACGAGCCCCGGCCCGATCGCGAGGATGTTCAGGCGCGCGCGGATCGCGTACAGGCCCGAGTCGGAGACGGTGTCCATGATCACGGCGTCGTAGCCCTCCTCCTCGGCGCGGAAGGCGGCCTCGGCGATGTACACGTCGAACAGCATCGCCTCGTAGTAGTCGGTGACGAGGGTGGGGCTGTTGCGGACGGGCACGCACTCGACCACGGTGTCGGCGCCGAGCAGGTCCTTCGGGATCTGGGCGGCCCGGTTCGCGATCCCCTCGTCGTCGAACGGGAACGGGATGATGAACTTGATTCGCACGTCGTCCCTCCGCTTTCCTCGGTGGGCGTGATCTTCCCATGCGAGAGGCGCGCGTGTGAAGCCCGCGCCGTTGCCGCCGTCCGTCCGGTCGTCCTAGAATCCGCGCATCGAACCGAGCGCAGACACGACGGCAGCCGAGGCCGCCATGCCGAAAGCGCCCTGGAGCACGTCGACGCTCCTGGCGGGCGTCTTCCTGCTCGCCGGCCTGATCGTCTTCCTCTCGTTCGCGCCGAACGCGTACGAGATCTACCTCGCCTGCCACGTGATCGCCGCCACGCTCTGGGTCGGCGGCGACATCACGCTGACGACGCTCGGCCTGCGCTACGAGCGGCTCAACGACGGGCCGACGCTGGCCGTGCTCGGCAAGGTGGGAACCTGGATCGGCACGCGCGTGTATACGCCGACGCTGTTCGTCGCGTTCGGCTTCGGCGTCGCGCTGATGACGAAGGCGGATCTCGACTGGGGCCAGTTCTGGGTCGTCTTCGGCATCGTCGGCTGGTCGATCGCGGCCGCGGTCGGCGTCGGCTTCGTCGGCCCCGAGCTCGGCCGGATCGCCGAGACGGCGGAGAAGTACGGTCCCGAGTCACCCGAGGCCAGGCGTCGCGTCAAGCGCCTGTTCATGATCTTCCGCTTCGACACCGCGCTGCTCATCCTGATCGTGATCGACATGGCGGCGAAGCCGTCGTTCTGACGGCGCCGCTCAGCCGGCCGCGCGGGCGAGAGCGGCCGCGAACGTCCGCTCGACGAGCACGCGGACGAGGTTCTCCTTGTAGGCGACCGAGCCGTTCGCGTCCTCGACGGCTCCCGCGACCTCGGCCGCCGCTTCCCCGGCTCGACGCAGGGCCCCGGGATCGGGGCCCGCCGACTCCAGTCCCTGCAGCAGGCGCTCGGCGCCGGGCGCCCGCACGGGAACGACCCCCACCGAGCCGAGCGCGACCCGGGCCTCGGCGACCCGACCCCTCTCGACCCGAGCGAGGCAGGTCACCGTCGCTGCCGGCCGCTCGTGGAACGAGAGCTTCGCGTGCGCGACGCCGGCTCCCGCCGGCGGGTCGGGCAGCTCGACCGAGACGAGCAGCTCGCCCGGCTCGAGCGCCGTCTGGTACGGCCCCCGCACGAACTCGGCGGCGGGGATGCGGCGGGCCGCGCGCCCGCCCCGCCGGGCGACGAGGAGCGCGTCGGCCGCGAGCAGGAACGTCGCGGGATCGGAGTGCGGGTCGGCGAAGCAGAGGTTGCCGCCGATCGTGCCGGCGTTACGGACACGGAGGTTCGCGACCTGCTGCTCCAGCTCGGCCAGCGCGGGCCAGCGCTCGAGCACGACCGGCGAGCGCTCGAGCTCGCGGTGCGTGGTCGCAGCGCCGATCGAGATCGCCCCGCCCTCCGCCCGCAGCCCTCGGAGCTCCTCGATCCCCTTCACGTCGACGAGGTGGCCGTAGCGGGCGAAGCCGAGCTTCAGCAGCAGGAGCAGCTCCGTCCCGCCGCAGTAGAGAGCGGCGTCCTCGCCGTAGCGCTCGAGCAGGCCGGTCGCCTCCTCGACCGTCCCGGGCCCGTGCAGCTCGAAGCGCGGCAACCTCACGCGGCGGTCTCCACCGTCGCCCTCTCCGAGAGCGCCTGCA
>JBBILK010000110.1:0-4580 GCA_037444965.1 Actinomycetota bacterium
CTGGTCGACGAGCACGGCACGCTGCACGGCGCCGAGGGTGACGACCGGTTGGTGGGCGTCGTCGAGGCGCTCAGCTTCGATCAGCTGCGCGCCGAGCTGCGCGACTGATCGAGACGTGCCTCGAGCTCGACGCCGACACGGTCGCCTGGGCGGAGCCGGGTGCTCTCGCCTGGGCTCCGGTCGAGGTCGGCGGCATCCTCAAGAAGACGCTCTGGGAGGGCGGCGCGACCGCCGTGCTCGTCTCCGCGACGCTCGAGGCCCCCTTCCTGCGCCGCCGTCTCGGCCTCGACGGCGCGCGCGAGCTGACCCTCGAGTCCCCGTTCGACTACGCCGAGCAGGCGCTCCTCTACCTCCCGGCGCGGCTCCCGGAGCCCCGGGCTCCCGGCTACGCCGAGCGGGTGGCCGAGGAGTCGATCGCGCTCTGCCGGCTCTCGCGAGGTCGGGCGCTCGTGCTCACGACCTCCTACCGCGCCCTCGACGAGCTCGCCCCGCGGCTCGCCGCGGCACTCTCCTTCCCGGTGCTGAAGCAGGGCGACGCGCCCCGCGAGCGGCTGCTCGAGCGCTTCCGCGCGGAGGTCGAGTCGGTGCTCGTCGCGACGCAGACCTTCTGGCAGGGGATCGACGTGCCCGGCGAGGCGCTCTCGCTGCTCGTGATCGAGAAGCTTCCCTTCGCGCCCCCGGACGATCCGCTCGTGCAGGCGCGCTGCGAGCGGATCGCCGCCGAGGGCGGCGACTGGTTCGCCGAGCTCTCGCTGCCGGCGGCCGTGCTTCAGCTCCGCCAGGGCTTCGGTCGCCTGATCCGCACGCGGGAGGATCGCGGCGTGGTCGCGATCCTCGACCCGCGCCTGACGGGCCGGGCCTACGGCCGCCGGTTCCTCGAGGCGCTTCCTCCCTGCCCGCGCACCACCGACCTGGCCGTCGTCGAGCGCTTCTTCGCCGGCGAGCCGGTCGGGACGGCCTGATACCCTCATCGCGTGGCGCAGAAGAAGAGCCGGACGCCCCCGCCCCCGAAGACGTCCGGAGGCCGTCCGGTCCAGGCTCCGAAGGTGCGGACGGAGCCCCGGGTCCGCCGCGCCGGGCTCGGTCGCAACACGCGCCTCTGGCTGATCGGCACCGGCGCGGCCGTCGTCGTGGTCGTCGTCGTGATCGTGCTCGCGACCGTGCTCGGCGGCGGCAGCGACGCGAGCGCGCTCGCCGCCGCCGGCTGCGTGCAGCAGACCTACCCCTCGCAGGGCCGCAAGCACGTGCAGGAGCTGCCCGAGGGCTTCGAGTACAACTCCTTCCCGGCGACGAGCGGACAGCATCATCCGCAGCCCGCGCTCTGGAACGTGTACACCGAGCCGATCGACCAGATCCACACCGTGCACAACCTCGAGCACGGCGGTATCGCCGTGCAGTACGGCGACGAGGTGCCGGAGGCGACCGTCGGGCAGATCCGGCAGTGGTACGAGAGCGGCGACCGCACCGGCATCCTGGTGGCACCGCTCCCCGAGCTCGGTGACAAGGTCGCGCTCACGGCCTGGACCGTGCTCGCCACGTGCCCCGGCTTCGACGCGAAGGCGGCCGACGCGTTCGTCGACCTGCACCGCTACAAGGGCCCGGAGCGGCTGCCGATCGACGCCATGCTGCCCGGCTCCTGAGCCCGCGCGCCGGCGCTGCCGCATAATCGAAGAGCGCCGGGGTGGCGGAACGGTAGACGCGGGGGACTTAAAATCCTCTGCCCGCGAGGGCGTGTGGGTTCGACTCCCACCCCCGGCACTTCTAGGATTCGAGGCATAGCCCAACGACGGGAGGCGACGTGTCGCAGGCGGTGCTCAGGTGTGCCAGGTGCGAGCGCGAGGCGCCGCCGCCGGACACGCCCGAGTTCCGCCGCTGGGAGCACGCGGACATCGACCCGCGCGAGTTCCTCGACGAGATCGAGGCGCACCTGCTGATCTGCCCCGAGTGCCGCGAGGAGGAGCGAAGCGGCGAGGAGATCGGGGGAGAGGGATAGGGAACCGCGCCTCAGGCCGAGGCGCGGTCACCGAGGGTTGCCGTGAGCTCGATCAGGCCGCCGTTCCGCCGGACCGCGAGCGTCACCGTCTCGTCCGGAGCGAGCGAGCGGAGCTTCGAGACGAGCTCGTCGGTCGAGCCGACCGCCTCGCCGTTCACCGCGACGATCACGTCGCCGGGCCAATTCCCTCGACGAGCCGGTTACGGTGCGTTCAGTCACCGCTCGCGAGCTCGAGCGCGACTCCGTGCAGGATGTCCCACTCGGAGACTTCGAGCTCCGCGAGCTCGAAGTAGCCGACGATCTCCGCGAGGGCGAGAGCGCCGGCCGCGATCACCGGTGCCCGCTCGGGGGCGATGCCAGGGCGATGCCGGAGCTCCTCGACGGGCGTGGCGGCCAGGAGCGCTGCCTCCCGGGAGATCCAGCCGGCGGGCAGCAGGTGCCCGTGCAGGACCTCGGGGTCCTCCTCGGGAAGGCCGAGGTGGATGGTCGCCAGCGTCGTCACGGTGCCGGCGGTGCCGATCCCGAGCGCCGGCAGGGGCTCGTAGGGCACCCGCTCCATGAGCAGCGCGCGGACGAAGAGGACGAGCGCCTCGCGGTCGCAGGCGCCGAGCACGTCGCAGCTCGCGAAGCGCTCCGAGAGGCGCACGCAGCCGATGTCGAGGCTCGTCGAGAAGAGAAGCCCGTCGCGGTCGCCGAGCACGATCTCGGTCGAGCCGCCGCCGATGTCCACGACCACCGTCGGGCCCTCGAGGTCGCGCCCGAGCGTGGCGCCCCGGAAGGTCAGCAGCGCCTCCTCGTCTCCGGTTAGCAGGCGGGTCTCGAAGCCGAGCTCCGACTCCACGCCGGCGAGGAAGCGGCCTCCGTTCGTCGCGTCGCGGACGGCGCTGGTCGCGTAGGCGAGGGTGCGCTCGGCCCCGAGCTCGTCCGCCAGCTCCCGGTACCCGGCGAGGCAGGAGGAGACGCGCTCGACCGAGGCGGGCAGGAGCACGCGGTCGGCGTCCACGCCTTCGCCGAGGCGGGTGATCGTGATGCGCCGGTCGATCTCCCGGACGCTGCCGTCCTCGACGTCCGCGACGAGCAGCCGCGTCGAGTTCGTGCCGAGGTCGACGACGGCGACGCGGCTCACCGGCCGAGAACGAGGCGGAGCGCCCTCAGGTACGAGCGGGCGTCGTCGAGCGACCGGCTGAGCACGCTCAGCCGCGCGAGCGAGGCGCCGAGCGTGGCGGTGCTCTCGGCGAGACGAGCCTGCGAAGCGGCTGCAACCTCGCTGCGCCGGGCGAGCTCGAGGCTCGCCTGCTCGAGCCTGGCCGCGTGCGGCTCGAGGCTCCGCGCGAGGTCGCCGAGTCCCCGGAAGAGGCCGATGATCATCACGCCCGCGACGGCGAGCGCGGCGAGGACGAGCCCGCCGCCGATCGCGAAGGCCAGGATCGTCCACCACGGCATGGGGGGATGGTAGCTGCCGCGATCGCGGCTATACTGTGACCTCACGCCGCGGGGTGGAGCAGTCAGGTAGCTCGCCGGGCTCATAACCCGGAGGTCGCGGGTTCAAATCCCGCCCCCGCTACTCGGAACACCGGCCCTGCGCGAGCGGGGCCTTTCCATGCGGAGAACGAGTGTGAGACGAATCATCCTTGCCGCGGCGCTCGTGGGCTGCGTGGTCGTCCTGGCCTCGGCCGGCGGAGCGGTCCCGGCGGTTGTCGACACTGCGGCACAGACCGTGCGCGTCACGCTCGACGAGTTCACGCTGCGACCCGTCCCGCGCAGCACCGGCTCCCGCCGGGTGACGTTCGTCGCCCGGAACGCGGGCACGATCACCCACGAGCTCGTCGTGATCAGGACGACGAAGGCTCCCGGCAAGCTCCCGCTCGTGGGGTCGCGTGCCAGCGAGCGAGGACGGGTGGGCGAGGTCTCGTCGATCGCGCCGGGGAAGACGAAGCGGCTGACGCTGACGCTCGCGCCCGGCAAGTACGTCCTCATCTGCAACATCCGCGGGCACTACCTCGCCGGCCAGTACGCCGGCTTCACGATCCGCTGATCCCCGCGCCGGGTTGCCCCGGCGCGCGCAGAGGCATTCGGGACTCGTCCAGCCGCCTCGTCGCGCCGATAACGAGGGGGATGACCGGCGCGAACCTGGACATCGGCTTTCGGCGGCGGGACGAGATCTCCGTCCGGCTCGAGTCGACGGCGGCCGCCGACGTGCTCAGGCAGGTCGAGATCCTCCTCTTCTGCCTCTACGCGTCGCGCCAGGCCGCCAACCTGGGGAGCGGCGCCGGCGGCGACGCGCTCTCGCTCGGAGCGGTGCTCCTGAACGCGGGCGAGGCCCCCCGCTCGTTCCTCGAGGACGGTGCGCGCGCGATGCGCGTCGTCCCCGCGCCGCCGGCGCCGGGCGGGAAGCGCTACCGGGCGAGCCTACGGTGCGGCGAGCTCGAGGACCCGGCGTCGATCCGTTTCAAGCTCAGCCTGGTCGGCTTCGGCGCGATCGGGCGGGGCAGCGGCTACTACGCACCGGCGTCCGTGCTCGCCCTGCTCTTCTTCCTCTTGAACGAGCGCTCGACCGACGACGCCTACGTCGCCGGCCTGGCCGCGG
>JBBILK010000110.1:4602-8214 GCA_037444965.1 Actinomycetota bacterium
GCGGCGGCGCGCCACCTCGGCTCGATGTTCCCGTACGTCGGCGCGCCGAACCAGGTCGCGCTCGCGATCGCCGCCGCTGCCGCGGGGCGCGGGGAGCTGGTACGAGCCGGGCCTGCGCAGGCGATCGAGCAGGAGCGGCTGGCGGACGTCCGGCGGGCGTTCGCGGAGCTGTGGGCGACCGGCGAGTGCTCGCGGCCCGCCGTCGCGGAGGCGCTCGCGCTCGCGGCCCGCACGCTGGGCGAGTCGCCGGAGAACGGCGCCGACGATCCCGGGTCGGCCCTGCTGCTCCGGGCCGCGCTCGCCGGCTACCTCTGGCGTGTCGCGGAAGCCGGGGACGCCGACCCGCTTCGGGACGACCTCGCGCGAACGTTCCTGGTCGCCGCCAGGCCGACCGCCGCGGATGCTCTCAACCTCTTCGCGACGGCGAGGCAGTGCGTCGTCGACGGCGTCCAGCTCGGCCACGGCTCGCCCGGCGGCGCCGCCACCGGGCCGGCGTTCCTCGAAGCCGGCTACCGGTGGGTCGCCCGCGACGTGCTCGGCACGGAAGCCTCCCTCGTCGACGCCCGGCTCCTCCGGGTGGCGTTTCGCTGCGGCGTCGCGGTTCGCGACGTGGCCGAGCTCCTCGAGCGGGAGCCCTCGCTGCTCGAGGAGCTCGAGCGCAAGCCTCATCACCGCAGCTTCCGGCTGACCCGCGACGGCGTGCCCCGCCCGGCTGCGCCGGCGCGCCCGGGACCGCACCACAAGAGCTTCCGGCTCACGCGCTGACGCGGCTTCGCTACGGGAGCAGACGCAGGAACGTCTCGACGACGCGAGGGTCGAACTGGCTTCCGGCGGCCTCGGCGAGGCGGCGCCGGGCCTCCTCCTCCGGCAGGCGAGCGCGGTACGGCCGGTCGGTGGTCATCGCGTGGAACGCATCGCAGACGAAGATGATCCTGGCCTCGACCGGGATCGCCTCGCCGGCGAGGGCGTCGGGGTAGCCCGTCCCGTCCCAGCGCTCGTGGCAGGCACGGACGACCGGCCGCACGTCCGCGAGGCGGTCGATCGGCGCGAGGATCCGCTCGCCGAGCGACGGGTGCAGCTCGACCACCGCCCGCTCCTCGGGCGTCAGGGGGCCCGGCTTCGAGAGGATCTCGGAGGGAATCCCGATCTTGCCGATGTCGTGGAAGAGCGCTCCGAGCTCCAGCCGC
Source organism: Actinomycetota bacterium (assembly GCA_037444965.1). Lineage (GTDB taxonomy): Bacteria > Actinomycetota > Thermoleophilia > Gaiellales > Gaiellaceae > JBBILK01. The sequence continues at coordinate 5,790 of JBBILK010000110.1, forward strand.
TTCAGCGCGGGGCCGTCGAGGCCGAGCTCGGCGCCCACCCGCAGGGCGGTGTCGGTGAGCGACCTCGCGTGCGAGGCCGTGTGTTCGTCGCTCGCCTCCAGGGCGTTCGCGAGCGCCTCGACGGTCGAGAAGAACGTGCGCTCGAGCGTCTCGAAGCTCCACGCGTTCGTCAGCGCCAGGCGTGCCTGGTCGGCCATGCCGGTGAGGAGGCGCATCGTGCGGTCGGAGAAGTCGCCGTCGGGCTCCGAGGCGCAGACGGCGAGGCAGCCGGCGTGGTCGGTGTCGAGCCGGAGGGGAGCGACCGCGAACCGCCGGCTCGCCCAGGCGGGGAGCGCGGACACGTCAGCGAGCTCCTCCGCGCCGGCGACGAACGGCCGCTTGCGCGAGAGCAGCTCGCGCGTCTCCTCGGGGTTGAACCGCAGGGTGCGGAGCTGCGCGAGCTGCTCCTCCGAGTAGCCCCACTCGGCACGGCAGACGAGCTCGCCGGTCGGCTCGCTCTGCAGCCAGACGGACGCGCGCGGCGCGCCGAGCAGCCGGGCCGACAGCTCGACGATCCGCCGCAGCGCGTCCTCGAGCCCCTCGGCCTGGGCGACCTCGCGGCCGAACTCGAGCAGGGCGCTCGCGATGTCGGCGCTCTCCCGCGCGTGCTCGGCCTCGAGCCTGGCTGCCTCGTAGAGTCTCGCGTTCTCGAGCGCGACCGAGGCGTGTCCCGCCAGCACCTCGAGCAGGCGGACGTCGTCCTCGTCGAACTGGGCGACGCCGAGCTTCGAGATCACGATCACCCCGCTCACCCGGGACGCGTACATGAGCGGCACCGCGACGATCGACTCCTCGATCTCGGGCGTGCCCGGCACCTGGACCGCGTACTCGCACTCGAGCGCGTTCGCGATCAGCGCGGAGCGAGCCGCCCGGGCGACGTGGCCCGTGATCCCCTCGCCGATCCTGCACGTGAGGACCTGGGCGTTCTCCTCGCTGTACGGGCCGAGCTCCCCGCGGAAGGCGATCGGCACGAGCAGCTCGCCCTCGGCGAGGTAGACGCGGCCGTTGTGGTAGTCGATCAGCGTCCGCAGCTCGCTGACGATCGTCTCGCCGATCTGGCGAACGTCGTTCAGCCGGTTCAGCTGACCGACGAGGCTCTGCAGCAGCTTCAGGTGGGCGATCGAGCGGGCGTCCCGGCGCCCGTCGAGCGACGGCGTCGGGCGGTCGGGGGCCTCCTCGGCGAAGAGCACGACCCTGCCCTCACCCTGCGCCTTGGCGGTCATCATCGCCGTCTCGGCACAGGCAGCCAGGTCGCGCGGGTTCATCGCGTCGTCCGGAGCCTGCGCGATCCCGATCGACACCGTGAGCGGTCCAGCCGGATCGAACGGCGTTCTCGCGATCTGCTCCGCGAGGCGCCGTCCGACGCGGAAGGCATCGGCGCTGTCGAAGCCGGCCATGATCACCAAGAACTCCTCGCCGCCGACACGGCAGACGACGTCCGACCCCCGGACGGTCGTGGAGAGGATGTCGGCGAGCTTCACCAGCAGGCGGTCGCCCGTCGCATGGCCGTAGATGTCGTTGACCCGCTTGAAGTTGTCGATGTCCATCATCAGGACGGCGACCGGCTCGTGCGAGCGGCTCGCCCGGCCGAGCTCGGAGCGAAGGCGCTCGTGGAAGTAGCGGTGGTTGTAGAGCCCCGTCAGCGAATCGGTCTGAGCCTGGTGCTCGAGGCGCGCGCGAGTCTCGGCGTTGTCGAGGGCGAGCGCCGCGGCGTCGCCGAAACGCTTCGCGAGCGCGAACTCCTGCTCGGTGAACGAGGCCTCCTCGCCGAGGCGGTAGACGTTCAGGGCCCCCTTCAGCGAGCCGCGCGCGATCAGGGGCACCGAGATCAGCGCCTCGGGCTCGTCCGCGGGCGTCCCGGGGATCGTTCTCGCCCGCGGGTCGTGCTGCACCTGCCGGACGAGCACCGGCTCGCGGTGCTCCACCGCCCAGCCGGTGATGCCCTGGCCGAACCGGCAGACCACCTTCAGGATCTCCTCGGCCCAGCGGTCGCGGGCGAGCACGGGGAGCAGGAGCCGGGTGGGCTCGTCGGCCCGGTAGATCGTCAGCGAGTCGTAGGGAACGAGGTCCGCGAGCGTGTCGGCGATCCGGTCGAGAACCGAGTCCAGGCTCTCCTCCGACAGGATGTCGTGGAAGACGTCGGCGAGGCGCTCGTACGAGTCGACGATCGCCCTCAGGCTCTCTGCGTCGCAGGCGCGGCCGTCCGCGGCGTCGGGATCAGGGCGCAGCGTGGTGTCCCTCCAAAGGGGCATCTACAGACGAGCATCGTGACCGGGCCGCGAGCGAGGAATCCCCTGAACGGGGTATTCCGGCGCGGGCCGCTACCGTTTCGGGGATGACCGGCCAGGGAGGGAGGATCGTCGTCGGCGTCGACGGCTCGCCGGGC
>JBBILK010000111.1:0-8195 GCA_037444965.1 Actinomycetota bacterium
GCGCGCCAGCTCCTGGCCGAGGCGCGCGCGCGGGCGGAGCGTGTTCGGGCTGAAGAAGCGGCGCGGGCCCGACGGGCCGAGGAAGAAGCGCGCGCCGCAAGGCTCCGGGCGGAGGAGGAGGCGCGGGCCCGGCAGCTCGCGGAGGAGGAGAAGGTGGCGCGGGCCGACTTCGCCTACGTCAACGACGGGACGCTCGAGGAGCTCGACGCCTTCGTCGCCGATGTGATGGCGAGACTGTCCGGGTGCGACTGATCGCTCTCGGCCTCGTGCTCGCCGTGGCGGCAGGGATCTTCGCCTGGGCGGAGACCTCGAAGCCCGGCTGGTACGCGCGCCTCCGCTACCCGCTCGAGTACGAGCAGATCCTTCGAGGCCACGCCGAGAACTACGATCTCGACCCGGCGCTCCTCGCCGCGGTCGTCTACCGCGAGAGCAAGTTCGACGCGGACGCGGTCTCGGAATCGGGCGCGATCGGGCTGATGCAGCTCCTGCCCGAGACCGCGGAGGGGATCGCGCAGTACACGGGCGGGACGAAGTTCCGCGTGGACGACCTGTACGACCCCGAGCTCAACGTCCGCTACGGCTCCTTCTACCTGAAGCGCCTGCTCGGGAAGTACGGCGGCGAGGTCGAGCTGGCGCTCGCCGCCTACCACGCCGGCCAGGGGAACGTCGACGAATGGCTCGCGGACGGGAAGGGGATCGCGTTCGCCGAGACCCGGGAGTACGTCGACGACGTCCTCGAGCTGCGGGACGTCTACCGCCGTGCGTACGGGAACGAGCTCGGGGTCAGCGCCCAGTAGCCGCCGGCGCCGGCGGTCGCGAGGACGGCGCCGGTAACGAGCCAAGGCGCCGCGTCGGGCCCGCCCGCTTCGCCCCAGTTCAAGAACGCCACGGCGAGGCAGAGGGCGCCAAAGCCCGTGAGCGCCCCGAGCGATTCGGGCCAGGCCCGGGTCCGCCAGCCGACGAGGACGAGAGCGAGCAGCGCGAACGGGGCCACGAAGAGACCGATCGAGAGGCCCGTGACGAGCGAGAAGAGAAGCAGCCCGCCCGCGAAGGCCCAGGCCCAGAAGCCGAGCCACCCGCAGCGACGCTCGCTCATGGCACTCGAAGTGTAGTCCCTGCCGGCGGCTACGATCAGCCCGTGCCCGACTTCCGAGTCTCCGCCGCCTACCGGCCGACCGGCGACCAGCCGCAGGCGATCGCCGCGCTCGCCGACGGCGTCGGCGCGGGCGACCGCTTCCAGACGCTGCTCGGCGCGACGGGCACCGGGAAGACGGCAACGATGGCGTGGATCGTCGAGCGGGTGCAGAAGCCGACGCTCGTGATCGCGCACAACAAGACGCTCGCCGCGCAGCTCTGCAACGAGTTCCGGGAGTTCTTCCCGGACAACGCGGTCGAGTACTTCGTCTCCTACTACGACTACTACCAGCCCGAGGCCTACGTCCCGCAGGCCGACCTCTACATCGAGAAGGACGCCTCGATCAACGACGACATCGATCGCCTTCGCCACTCGGCGACGAGCGCCCTCCTCACTCGCCGCGATGTCGTCATCGTCGCCTCGGTCTCCTGCATCTACGGCCTCGGCTCACCGGCCGAGTACAGGGAGAAGACCGTGCTGCTCGCGGTCGGCGAGGAGGCAGACCGGGACGCGGTGCTGCGAAAGCTCGTCGACATCCAGTACCAGCGCAACGACTCCTACCTCGGCCGGGGCCGCTTCCGGGTGCGCGGCGACGTCGTCGAGGTGCAGCCGGCCGCGATGGAGACCGCCTACCGGATCTCGTTCTTCGGCGACGAGGTCGAGCAGATCACGCACTTCGATCCGATGACCGGGGAGGTGCACCAGCGGCTGGAGCACCTGGCGATCTTCCCGGCGACGCAGTACGTCACCGACCGGCCGACGATCGAGCGCGCGCTCGACGAGATCAAGGGCGAGCTGGAGGAGCAGGTGCGGCTGTTCGAGGCGGAGGGGAAGCTGCTGGAGGCGCACCGGATCCGCCAGAGGACGGAGTACGACCTGGAGATGATGGCGGAGCTCGGGTACTGCAACGGGATCGAGAACTACTCGCGCTTCCTCGAAGGCCGGCCGCGGGGCTCGCGGCCGCACTGCCTGCTCGACTTCTTCCCGGGGGATTTCCTCCTGTTCGTCGACGAGTCGCATCAGACGGTGCCGCAGATCGGGGGCATGTACGAGGGCGACCGCTCGCGCAAGGAGACGCTGGTCGAGTACGGGTTCCGGTTGCCCTCGGCGCTCGACAACCGGCCGCTTCGGTTCGACGAGTTCCTGGAGCTGGTGCCGCAGATCGTGTTCGTGTCAGCGACGCCGGGGCCGTACGAGCTCAGGCATTCGAGCCGGGTGGCGGAGCAGATCATCCGCCCGACCGGGATCGTCGATCCGGAGGTGGAGCTGCGCCCGACGAAGAACCAGATCGACGATCTGCTGAACGAGATCCGCCGCCGGGAGGAGGCGGGGGAGCGGGTGCTGATCACGACGCTGACGAAGAAGATGGCGGAGGATCTGACGGACTACCTGCTCGAGGCGGGGGTGAAGGCGCGTTACCTGCATTCGGAGGTGGACACGCTGGAGCGGATCCAGATCGTGCGGGAGCTCAGGTTGGGGGAGTACGACGTGCTGGTTGGCGTGAACCTGCTTCGGGAGGGGCTGGACCTGCCGGAGGTGACGTTGGTCGCGATCCTGGACGCGGACAAGGAGGGGTTCCTCAGGGGGCAGACCGCGTTGGTGCAGACGATCGGGCGGGCGGCCCGGAACGTGAACGGGAAGGTGCTCTTGTACGCGGACAAGCTGACGGAGGCGATCAAGGGCGCGATGGGGGAGACGGAGCGTCGCCGGCGGGTGCAGATCGCGTACAACGAGGAGCACGGGATCACGCCGGAGTCGATCGTGAAGGGCGTCTCGGATATCGCGGAGCTGCTCGCGCTCGAGTCGCCGCACGTGCCGGCGAGGCGCCGCCGCGGTGCTCGCAAGGTGGAGGGGATGAGCGCGGAGGAGCTGGAGAAGCTGGTCGTCACGCTGGAGGAGGAGATGTACGCCGCCGCCGAAGAGCTTCGCTTCGAGTACGCGGCCAAGCTCCGAGACGAGATCAAGGAGCTGCGGAGAGAGCTGCAGGCCCTAGCCGAGAGCGCCGCGCAGGCTCAGTAGGCGGCCAAGCTGCGGGGGCGATCAAAGATCTGCGCCGCGAACTGCAACAGCTCACGAGAGCGCCGTCTGAGGGTCCCCCTTTCGGCAGGGCGTCCGATCGATGCCCGGTTGTCCGCTTGGTCACTATTCACTATTGACAAGTAGGGGGGCCACGCCCTACACTCTTGTCTTCGGCAGCGGAAGGAGGCGCTATGCCACTTCGACGGTTGTTGCTGCGGCGAAGTGGCGGTGGGTCAGGCGGCGGACTGTCGTGCCGACAGATTGCAGCTGCACTCGCAGGCCTGGCAGCGCTGGTCCCGCTGATTGCTGCTTGTGGTGGCACAGCCGTGGGGGGTCGGGGCGGCGACTCCGTCGGAGAGGGCCCGCCAATTGCAGGATCCGACTCCGTCTCAGGTGTTCCCCGTTCGATCTTGATCGTCGGCCAGGTCCCCTTGCCGGCGCCCTCGGTGGATGGTGACACGCTCCTTACCGCGGAGGCAACCGAGGTGCGGCTCGCAGCGCCGGCGATCGCTCCGCTCGCGGGGGGGCTCGCGCCGGTTGCGACCCCGGCGCCGGGCGGGCGGCTTGTCGCCTACAACACCTGGCGGGAGCTTCGGGCGATCGACAAGGAGAAGTCACTCGGCGAGCAGGGCATCGAGAGCGGCGATCCGGTCGGCATCCCCCAGATCCGCGTTGTCGACACTGCGAGCGGGACGGACCGGGCGTTCGAGGAGGGGTCGCAGACCCCTGCCTTCCGCACTGACGGCAGGCTCGCCTACGCGCTCGGCCTCGAGCCGCCGTTCAGGGTCGGAGTGCGTTACCTGAGCCGCGTCGTCGTACGCGAGACGCTCGACGGCGTGCCCGCCGTGTGGACGAACGAGCCGGCGAACTACTTCGTCTACGGCTGGGCTGGCAAGCGGCTCGTCGTCTACCGACAGAGCCAGGGCGAGCATCTCGAGACCCTTGTCCTGGACGGGCCCGGTCTGGTCCGCGTCCTCGCCGACGGGGCCGGTGTGATCGCGCTGTCCCCGGATGGGCAGCGCGCTCTCCTCGCCGAGCAGGCTGTCCCCGGCCGAGTATGGCTCGTTGACCTGGAGAGCGGGAAAGAGCTCTCGAGCCTCGATCTCGGCGGCGTCTTCGGAACGGACGGCGCTCCTGCGCCCTGGGCCTCGGCAAGCGGCGACTGGAGCGGGTCGCGCGCGGTCGCGACGGGTGGCCCCGGTCTCCTCGTTCTCGAGGTCAAGGGCAACGAGCTCGCGCTCCAGGAGACGCTCGGAATCGACGCCGAGCGCTACCCGGGCGGCCTGACGGAGCCCCGGTTTCTCGACGCTTCCGGCGCGAGCGTGTTCGCCTCGTCGTTGAAGGACGCGGGCGACGGCCAGGTCCTCGGAGTCGGCCTCGTCTGCGAGCTTGCGACCGCGACCTGTCGGGAGACTGCGGCTGGCGACCCCAAGCGCTGGCAGCGGCTCGTCTACAGCACGAGCAGGGGGTAGCCCCATGAGAACGACACGGACCCTGATCATCGCCGCCGCGACCACCGTCCTGCTCCTCGCCGCGGCGTCGGGCGCGACCGGCGGCAACTTCGACTTCAAGCGCGTCACGAACAACAACTCGACGCTGAAGTGGGTCTACGCCTGCGGAACCGGCATCTGCTCGGTCTCCTGGCGCTCGGGGTCCGGTACAACCACGAACGAGTGCCAACTGAACCAGGGCTGGCTGCCGGCCGGCTGGTACAACCGATGGGCCGTCTACCACAACTACGACTCGACCATCAAAGGCCGCGCCTTCTACGTCGAGGACAAGCAGTGCTCGACCGGTCGCTGGCGCACCGAACTCTTCATCCACACCGAGGAGACGGCGAGCCAAGGACAGTCATGCCCGACATCCGGTGATGATCCCTACTGTTGGGAGGGCGACATCGATTACTACTCGAACGGGTGCATCAAGCTGTCTCCCTCCCAAATAGGTTCCGCCCACACGAACTTCCACGACACCTCGAAGGGCGGCTCGACGACGCACGGCTCGCTCTCGATGTGGCTCAACGTGCACAACTGATCACCGGGCGTGACGCGGCGGTTCCCGGGCGTATCCCTCGAGGGCTCCGGACACCTCGCGCGCCCAACGGGTTACAGGTCGCTGACTACCTGCTGGAGGCGGGGGTGAAGGCGCGCTACCTGCATTCGGAGGTGGATACGCTGGAGCGGGCCGAGATCGCGCGGGAGCTGAGGTTGGGCCTCGGCGAAGAGGTCACGCCGGTCGCTCGTAGAGCACCTTCCCCTCGCGCAGTGCCGGACGGAGGACAGTTCCGACGAGCTCTCCTCGCCGTCGGATCTCGTCAGGATCAGTCGAGATCACGTCCTTGGCCACGGGGAGATCCCGCAGCGCGCGGCGCATGTCGACCGTGGTCTTCCGTTTGTCCTCGACTCGCGGGAGCACGACGAGCAGGTCGAGGTCGCTGTCAGGCCTTTCTTCCCCGCGCGCGCACGAGCCGAAGAGGATGATTCGGAGCGGGTCAAACTGGCGCACGAGACGCTCGACCGCGATCTCGATCGTCTCGGCTGCGATCGCCGATCGGCCGGTCGATACTGCTCGAGCCACGCCGATCATCGTGGCGGCAGGCGGGGACGTCGGCAACGCTCCGTCGCGGAGTTGCTCGCGCTCGAGTCGCCGCACGTGCCGCCGGGGAGAAGGCGTCTCTTCCCCGAGGCGGGTCGCGGGGAGCTCACGGGTCTCAGGATAGCCCTCCAATGTACGCGTCGATCGTCGTCGGAAGGCGAGGGGGCGGGTCTTCACCCGCCCCCTAACGTGGTGTCAAGCGCCCTCCGCCGCGCTGCGGCTCAGCAGTGGAAGAAGTCGCAGAACGCGTCGCTGACCCAGCCGAAGTACGCGACGATCGCGTTCCACGCCTCGACGAAGCTGTAGCCGGCGGCGTTGAGGGCCGACTCGATCGAGCTCTGGGCCAGGTTGTAGACGTCGTCGAGCACGGCGATCACCGTGGAGGCCGAGTAGCCGAGGTCGTGGAGGATGTCGGCGACCGTCGAGCCGGCGGTGCCGTAGACGTTCTTCAGCGCGGTCGCGATCGACGTGGCCCCGTAGCCGATGGCATAGAGGATCGAGGCCGCCTGCCGTGCCGACTTGCCGTAGGCGTCGTCGAGCATCCGCGCGATGCTCGTGAAGCCGTAGCCGATGTCCTTCAGGATCTGCGCGGCCTGGGTCGAGCTCCGGCTGAAGGCGTAGCGAAGCGCCTCGCCCACCTCCTCCACGGCGTAGCCGGCATCCCGGAGCAGGGCGGCCGCCTGCGTGGCCGACCGGCCGAACACCTCGGCGAGGGCCTCGCCGACCTCGACCGCCGTGTAGCCGACGTCGCGGAGGAGCTCGGCGACCGTCGCGGCGTCCGAGCTGAAGACGCCGAGCAGGGCCTGGGCGACCTCTTCGGCACCGTAGCCCACGAGCTCGAGCAGGTCGGCGACCTGCGCCGCGCTGCGGGCGAAGACGTCCTTCAGCGCCCCGGCGACCTGGGTGGCGCTGTAGCCGAGGTTCTCGAGAATCGCGACGGTCTGCGTCCAGCCCTGGCCGAACACCTCCTTCAGCGCCGTGGCGACCTGGTTGACCGTGTAGCCGACCGTCTTCAGGATCGCCGCTGCGCCGGCGGCGGTGCGGTTGTAGACGTCCTGGAGCGCCTCGGCGACCTGGGACGCGGTGAACGAGAGCTGCTTCAGGATCTGCGCCGCCTGGCTCGCGGTGCGGTCGTAGGCGTCCTCGAGCGCGGCCGCGATCTCCGCCGCCGCGAACCCGAGCTGTTTCAGGATCTGCGCCGCCTGCTGCGCGGTCTGGCTGAACGCGCTTCTCAGCGCCTCGCCGATCTGGGCGGCGAGGAAGCCGAGATCCTCGAGGACCTGCGCGGCCTGCTGCGCCGTCTGTGCGAACACGGTCCTGAGGGCGTCCGCGATCTGGGTCGCGGTCGCGCCGAGGCTCAGGAGCACCTGGGCCGCCTGCTGGGCGGTCTGCGCGAAGGCGTTCTTGAGCGCGTCGGCGATCTGGGCGAACGTGTAGCCGGCGTTCTCGAGCAGCTGCGCCGCCTGCGCGGCCGTCTGGGCGAAGACCGCCTGCAGCGCCTGGGCCGCCTGGATCGCCGTGAACCCGAGGTCCTGGAGCAGGCTCGCGACCTGCTGTGCCGTCTGCGCGAACACGTTCCTGAGCGCGTCGGCGATCTGGGTCGCCGTCGCGCCGAGGTTCTCGAGCACCTGCGCCGCCTGCGCGGCCGTCTGCGCGAACACGTCCTGCAGAGCGTCCGCGATCTGCGTGAACGTGTAGCCGAGGTTCTTCAGGGTCTGGCCGACCTGCTGGGCCGTTCGGTTGAACGCGTCCTGGAGGGCGTCTGCGATCTCGAAGACCGTGGCGCCGAGGTTCTTGAGAACGAGGGCCGCCTGGTCCGCGGTCTGGTTGAACGCGTACCGAAGGGCATCGGCGATCTGCGTGAACGTGTAGCCGAGGTTCTCGAGGATCTGCGCGGCCTGCGCCGCCGTCTTCGCGAACGCGGACCTGAGGGCGTCGGCGACCTGGACGACCGTGTAACCGGCGTCCCGGAGCAGGTCGGCGGCCGCCTCGGCGCCGAGGAGGAAGACGTCGCGCAGCGCCGCGCCGACCTGGATCGCCGTGTACCCGGCTGTCCTCAGGATCGAGGCGACCTGGTCGGCCGTGCGGGCGAACACCTGCTGGAGTGCATCCGCCGCTTGGGCGGCCGTGAAGCCGAGATCCTGGAGCAGGTCCGCCACCTGCTGCGCCGCCTGCGCGAACACCGCCTCGAGCGCCTCCGCGATCTGAACCGCCGAGAAGCCGAGGTTCTTGAGGATCTGGGCTGCGTCGAATGCCGCCGTCGCGAAGACCTCGGCGAGGGCCTGGGCGATCGCCTCCGCGTCGAAGCCGAGGCCGGCGAGGATCTGGGCGACGCCCGGGGCGAGCAGCCCGAACACCTCCGCGAGCTGCTCGGCGATCTCGCCGGCGGTCAGGCCGAGGTCCTGGAGGAGCCCGGCGAGCTGGCTCGCGGCGAGGGCGAAGCGCT
>JBBILK010000112.1:0-8154 GCA_037444965.1 Actinomycetota bacterium
GTCGGCGCGGTTGCGGCGGCCGGCGGCGCCGTCGTCGCGATCGCCGTCGGGCGGTTCTGCCTGCAGGTGGCTGGCGTGCTCCGGACGCGCCGGCTCGACGCGGTCGAAGGGCCGCTCGCGCATCTCGCGGCAGGTGTCGTGTTCCTCGCGCAGGCGGCAGCGGTCGGGTTCGCGGCGCTCGCGGGCGCGGTCGACGAGCGCCAGGGCGCCGGGGCGTTCGCGCTCCTCCTCGTCGTCGGCTGGGCCGCAGGGGTGATCCTCGGCCATCTCGGCAAGCTGCTCTCGCTCTCGGCGTGGACGGGCTGGCCGCCCGGGCCTCGCCCGAAGCAAGTCGCCCTCTACCCGCGCCGGCTCTGGGAAGCCGAGGCTGCCGCGTTCGCCGCCGGCGTCGAGCTCCTCGCCGTCTCCGTCCTGGCCCGGTCGGAGCCGCTCGGATACGCGGGCGCGGGCCTCGTCGTGGCCTCCGCGGCGGCGGCGCTGGCGGGCGCCGTCACGACCGTCCTCCGGGCCCGCGCGGGCCGGCTTGACAGGAGCCCGGCCCGGGATTAGCGTCCCGCTGACTTTATCAGTTCATCAGATAAAGGAGGAACGATGCCGGACGCACGCTACGACGCGGTCGTCGTCGGTGGGGGCCACCACGGGACGATCATCGCGTGCTACCTGGCCAGGGCGGGCCTGAAGGTCGCCGTGCTCGAGGGGCACACGGCGCTCGGCGGCGCCGCGATCTCCGAGGAGGGCCCCGCACCGGGCTTCCGGCAGAACCCGTGCGCCCACTTCACCCGCTTCTACAGCCACCCGGCCTACACCGACTTCGATCTCCGCGCCGAGGGCCTCGAGTACACGTTCCCCGACCAGAACGAGGGGATGATCTTCGCGGACGGGTCGAGCTTCATCGGCTACTCCGCCTTCCGCGTCGTCGACCCGCTGACCGGCCGCACCGAGTTCGCCGACGACAACGTCCAGAAGACCTACGAGCAGATCAAGGCCTTCTCGGAGCGGGACGCTGAGGCGTACCTGACCATGCTCGACCAGTACCGCCGCTACTGGAAGGAGGCCTTCCACCGGCACCGGTTCAACGCGCCGCCGCCCTGGGACACGCCGGACGCCCTCGAGGAGCTGCTCGCGATCCCGGACAGCGGGATCGAGCCCGTGCACGAGGTGATGAGCGTGCGCCAGCTCGCCTACGACTTCTTCGAGAGCGCCGAGCTCCGGACGCTCTTCATCCGCGCGACGCCGACCTCGGGCGGCTGCTTTCCCGACGACCCGGCCGGGCTGCAGACCCTCGTCCACGTGATGGCGCTCGTCCTCTCCTTCGAGCCGGCGGCCATCGTCAGGGGCGGCACCCAGTCGATCACGGACGCGCTCGTCTCGGCGGGGCGCAAGCTCGGCGTCGAGTACTTCACCGGCCACGAGGTGGATCGGATCCTCGTTCAGGGCGGTCGGGCAACCGGCGTCGAGCTCGCGGCCGGCGGCCGGGTCGAGGCGCCGCTCGTCGTCTCCGACCTCGGGGTGCCGCAGACGTTCCTGCGGCTGCTCCGCGACGAGGTGATCTCGGACCGGATCCGCCACCGCCTCGGCACCATCCTCTACGACCGTGGCCAGATCCTCTGGGGCAACGTGGCCATGCACGAGCAGCCGCAGTACAGGGCCGACCAGCTGAATCCCGGCGTCGGCGTCCAGCCTCGCCTCTACACGGGCGCGAAGGACCCCGACTACCTCGCCACGCGCTACCAGCACGAGATCTTCCTGCTCGGCTTCCCGCAGCAGCTCTACGTGCTCACCGCGCCCGACTCGATCTGGGACGGAACCCGTGCCCCCGCGGGGCAGCACACAACTCTGATCGAGGACTTCACCGCGCCCGCGCGGCTGTTCTCCGGACGCGAGTGGGGCCGGATCAAGGAGGAGTTCACGAGCCGCTGGCTCGACGAGTGGCAGACCTACGCTCCCAACATGACCCGCGACAACATCATCGGCGTGCGCATCTACTCCCCGTACGACGTCCAGGCGAGCCATCCCGACATGATCGAGGGAGGCTGGACCGAGGGGGCGATGGTCGCCTCGCAGCTCGGCCGCTTCAGGCCCTTCCCGGAGCTCTCGGGCTACCGCACCCCGATCGAAGGCCTCTATCTGTGCTCCTCGAACCTCCACTCGGCGGGCGGCATCGGCCGCGGCTCGGGCTACAACGCCTTCAAGGTGATCGCTGCCGACCGCGGCCTCCCGCGCGTGTGGGAAGCGGCCGGGCGCGACTACTAGTGCTCCCGTGAGCAGGCGTCGCTTCGCGGGCCGGGTCGCGCTCGTCACCGGCGGGGCGGGCGGGTTCGGCCGTCCTCTGGTGCACGCGCTGGCTGCGGAGGGCGCAAGGGTCGCCGTCGCGGACGTCGCGCTCGCCGCGGCGGAGGAAACGGCCGCCGAGGTTCCCGGCGCGCTCGCTATCGGCCTCGACGTCACCGATCCGGCCATGGTCGGCACGGCCGTTGCACGGATCGAGGCCGAGCTCGGTAGGCTCGACGTCCTCGTCAACCTCGCGGGCGGCGGGCTCGGCACGCCACGCGATCTCCCCGAGATCGCGCCGGAGGACTACGACCTCGTGCTGGCCGTCAACCTGCGCGGGACGTTCCTCTGCTGCCAGGCGTGCGTGCCCGTGATGGCGGGCGGTGGCGGCGGCGCGATCGTGAACGTCGCCTCGATCGCCGGACGCGGCACGACCCGGTGGGCGGGCGTTCCCTACGCTGCCGCGAAGGCGGGTGTGCTCGGCCTCACCCGCCGGCTCGCGCGCGAGGTCGGCCCGCTCGGCATCCGGGTCAACGCCGTCGCACCGGGGCTCTTCCTCACCCGCCCGGCGCTCGAGCAACGGTGGGAGGCGCTCGGGGAGGACGGGCAGGCGGCAGAGCTCGCAGCCATCCCGCTGCGCCGCCTGCCGGGAGTCGAGGAGGCGATCGGCCCGATGCTGTTCCTCGCGAGCGACGAGGCGAGCTACGTCACGGGCGCCGTCGTCGACGTCAACGGCGGCCTGTTCATGGGTGCCTGAGATGAAGGCCGTTCGCTTCCACGAGCACGGCGACGCCGGCGTCCTGCGCGTCGACGACGTACCCCGCCCGCGGCCGCAGCCAGGAGAGCTGCTCGTGCGCGTCCACGCCGCCGGTCTCAACCCGATCGACTGGAAGACCCGGAGCGGCACGTCGAGGCACGCGAGCGTTCCTCTTCCGTTCACCGGCGGCTGGGATCTCTCCGGCGTCGTCGAGGAGGTCGCCGAAGGATGCGAGAGGTTTACCCCGGGCGACGAGGTGTTCGGCCTCGTTCGCTTTCCCGAGCAGGGGGCGACGTTCGCCGAGTACTGCGCGGTGCCCGCGACCGACGCCGTGCGCAAGCCCGAGACGCTCACCCACGTGGAGGCGGCCGCGGTGCCGCTCGCGGGGCTGACCGCCTGGCAGGCGCTGTTCGAGGGCGCCGAGCTGCGTGCCTCGCAGACGCTCCTCGTCCACGCGGCGGCCGGCGGAGTCGGTCACCTCGCCGTCCAGCTCGGGAAATGGGCGGGCGCTCGGGTGATCGGCACGGGCTCGGCGGCGAGCCGCGACGTCGTCCTCGGACTCGGCGCCGACGAGTTCGTCGACTACGCCGAGCAGCGGTTCGACGACCGGCGCGAGTACGCGGACGCCGTCCTCGAGCCGCTCGGCGGCGAGACGCGCGAGCGCTCGTGGGCCGTCCTGCGCGAGGGCGGGATCATGGTCGCGCTCGTCGGCCCGAGGCCCGACCCGGCCGAGGCCGGGCGCCGCGGGCGTCGTGCCGCGTTCGTCCTCGTTCGGCGCGACGCGGTGCAGCTCGAGCGCATCGCCCGGCTGATCGACGAGGGGCTCGTCGAACCGAGGCTCGAGCGCGTCTTCCCGCTGGGCGAGGCGGCGGAGGCCTACCGCCTGAGCGAGAGCGGGCATGCGCACGGAAAGATCGTGCTCTCCGTCGCTCGCTGAGCCGTGCGGGCCGGACGCGCTCCCGGCCGGCGCGGCTCTCGCGGCCTGGCGGCTCGACCCCGAGTGCGGTATTGCTATTGCGGTGCACCGGCTCGCTCCGATCCTCGGGATCACGCGGTGACCGATCAGGACTCGCCGTCCCGGTGGTACGAGGCCGAGGGCGCCGGCGACCGGCCCGCCGGCTGGTTTGCCGGGGCCGAAGGGCGGAAACGGCCCGCTCGCCGGTCGCCCTCGCGCGCCGAGTACCTCGAGCCCGCGCGGGCGGTGCCAATCCACGCCGAGACGGACGTCCTCGTCGTCGGCGGCGGGCCTGCAGGCTGTGCTGCCGCGACCGCGGCGGCGCGTTGCGGCGCCGACGTGCTGCTCCTCGAGCGCTACGGCCACCTCGGCGGTCTCTCGACGGGCGGCCTCGTCCTCTGGATCGACCGGATGACCGACTGGACGGGGCGGCGGGTGATCGCGGGCTACGCCGCGGACGTGCTCGAGCGGCTGCCCGAGGAGGCAGTCCACGGCCCTGCGCCGGAGCTCTGGGGGGCGCAGGACCCCGCCGCGGTGAAGCACTGGCGGCCGAGGCTGAACGCGTTCCGGGGGGTCGTGACCTGGTCGCCGACGGTCGATCCCGAGTGGCTGAAGATCGTCTCGCTCGAGCTGCTGCTCGAGGCGAAGGCGCAGCTTCTTCTCCACTGCTGGACCGTCCAGGCGATCGTCGAGGACGGTGCCGTCCGCGGTGTCGTCTTCGAGAGCAAGCAGGGTCGCCGGGCGATCCTGGCCGAGGTCGTCGTCGACGCCACCGGCGACCTCGACCTCGGCGCGTTCGCGGGTGCGCCGTTCGAGTCCGACGCTGACAAGGGCGACGTCAGCCACTGCCTGAACGTCCCGTGGTGCTGGACGGGCGTCGACATGGACCGCTGGATCGACTTCACCCAGGAGAGCCCGGAGGAGTACCGGAGGCTGATGAAGGACGCGGCCGAGCTGCTCGGCTACGCGGAGCTGCCGGCGGCTGCCTGGCGGAGGGACGTCTGCGTCTTCCTGGGGCCGCGCCTGAGCGGGTACAGCGGTCTCGACGTCGAGGATCTGACGGCGGTCGAGATCGAGTCGCGGCGCAGGATGGTCGATCACCTCCGCTTCTTCCGCGCGCATGCTCCCGGGTTCGAGCGGGCGTGGGTGATGGCGACCGCGTCCCAGATCGGCGTCCGGCATACACGACGGCTGATCGGCGTGCGCAAGCTGGCCGCCTCCGACTGGAAGAGCGGCGTCAGGCACGACGACGAGATCGGGGTCTCGCCCTCGCCCTCGCCGGCGTTCGAGAGCGTCTCGGTGCCGTACAGCGCGCTTCTCCCCGCGGGACTCGACAGCCTCCTCGCACCGGGGCGTCATCTCGCCTGCGACCCCTCTACCCAGTCGTTCATGCGCGAGATCCCGCAGTGCTGGCTCACGGGACACGCGGCGGGAGTCGCCGCGGCGCTCGCGGTGGCGAGAGGGAAGAGGCCCCGGGATCTCGACGTGCGCGAGCTCCAGCGCGAGCTGCGACGGCAGGGCGCCTACCTCCAGGCGGAGGAACGGGACTCGCGGGCTGCGGGCCTGCGCGCTTGACAGGGTCGGCGGCAGTGCCGTAAGCTGACTTTGTCAGTTCATCAGATAAACAACATGACAGACGCACGCTACGACGCCATCGTCGTCGGTGGCGGTCACCACGCAACGATCATCGCGCCGTACCTGGCGAAGGCCGGTCTGCGCGTGTGCGTGCTCGAGGCTCATCCGGCCATCGGCGGCTCGGCGACCACGGAGGAGGGGCCCGCCCCCGGGTTCCGCCAGAACCCGTGCGCCCACAACACGCGCTTCTACGCGCATCCGGCCTACACGGACTTCGACCTCCGCAGCGAAGGGCTCGAGTACGTCTTTCCCGAGCAGAACGAGGGGATGATCTTCGACGACGGCTCGAGCTACATCGGTCACTCGGCGTTCCGGGTCGTCGACCCCGTCACCGGCCGCACCGAGTACTCCGAGGCGGGCGTCCAGAAGACGTACGAGCAGATCCGGGCGTTCTCGCAGCGTGACGCGGAGACCTACCTCCAACTCGCCGAGCAGTACCGGAGGCACTGGAAGGCGGCCTACCACCGCTTCCGCTACAGCGCACCGACCCCGTGGGGGACGCCCGATCCGCTCGAGGAGCTCATGAGCATCCCCGGGAGCGGTCTCGAGCCGGTGCACCAGTTCATGGCGGGACGGCAGGTCGCCTACGACTTCTTCGAGAGCCCCGAGCTGCGCACGCTCTTCATGTGCGCGACGCCGACCTCGGGCGGCTGCTTTCCGGACGACCCGCTCGGGCTCCAGACGATCGTCCACGTCATGGGTCTCGTGCTCTCCTTCGAGCCTGCCGCGATCCTGCTCGGCGGCACCCAGAAGATCACGGACGCGCTCGTCGCCGCCGGCACGAAGCTCGGCGTCGAGTACTTCGCAGGGCGAGAGGTCGACCGGATCCTGGTCGAGAGCGGCCGGGCGACCGGCGTCGAGCTCGTGGACGGAAGCCGGGTCGCGGCACCGCTCGTCGTCTCCGACCTCGGCATCCCCCAGACGTTCCTGCGGCTGCTCCGAGACGAGGCGCTCGCCGATCGCCTCCTCCACCGGATCAGGAACATCCACATGGATCGGTGCCACGTGTTCTGGGGCAACATCGCCGTCCACGAGCTCCCGCAGTACACGGCCGACGTGCAGAACCCCGGGGTCGGCATCCAGCCACGCCTGTACCACGGAGCAAAGGATCCCGACTACCTCGCGATGCGCTACCAGCACGAGATCTTCCTGCTCGGCCTGCCGCAGCAGCTCTACGTGATGACGGCCGCCGACAGCGTCTGGGACCAGGGCAGAGCACCGGAGGGCAAGCACACGATCCTCGTCGAGCAGTACACGGCGCCCGGGCGCGTCTTCTCGCCCCGCGAGTGGGGCCGGCTCAAGGAGGACTTCACGACGCAGTGGCTCGACCAGTGGCAGCGCTATGCGCCGAACATGACCCGCGACAACGTGATCGCGAGCCGGCTCTACTCGCCACACGACATCGGCTCGAGCAAGCCCGACATGATCGGCGGCTGCTGGACGGAGGGTGCGATGCTCGCCTCCCAGCTCGGCCGCTTCCGCCCGTTCCCCGAGCTCTCCGGCTACCGCACGCCCATCGGCGGGCTCTACCTGTGCTCGTCGGCCATGCATCCCGGCGCAGGCATCGGCCGTGGCTCGAGCTACGTCGCCTTCAAGCTGATCGCCGAGGACCTCGGCCTGCCGCGCCTCTGGGAAGAGGCCGGGCGGGACTACTGACGTGCGCACGATCGTCTGCGTCAAGCAGGTGCTCGATCCGCTCACCCCGGCGACGTCGCTCGAGCTCGACCGCGACGCCGTCAAGATCGGGAGCGGCGCCGGCAGCCCTCCGGTGATCAACGGGTTCGACGAGCAGGCCCTCGAGGCGGCGTTGCTGCTTCGGGAGAGCCTCGGCGAGCTCGAGATCGTCGCGCTCTCCGCCGGCGACCGGTTCAACCAGCAGGTGATGAAGCGGGCGCTCGAGGTGGGTGCCGACGAGCTCGTGCTCGTGCAGGACCCCTCGCTCGACACGTGGGATCCGCGCCCGGCCGCGGACGCGCTGGCTGCCGCGATCCGGCACCTCGGCGGCGCCGACCTCGTCCTCTGCGGCCGCCAGGCCTCGGACTGGGACAACGCGCTCGTCCCCTTTCTGCTGGCCGAGGCGCTCGGGCTCCCTTGCCTCACGCTCGCGCGGCGCGTCGCGGTCGCAGGCGACGAGGTCGAGGTCGAGCGCGTGCTCGCCGACGGGACCCAGATCATGCGGGCGAGCCTGCCCGCCCTCGTCACCGTGACGAGCGAGCTCGGACCGCTGCGGTTTCCGACCGTGCCCGCGCGGCTCGCGGCGGCGCGGCGCCAGCCACGGCTGCTCGGGCTCGCGGAGCTCGACCTCGCCGAGCGGGGAGCGCCTCCGCTCGAGGTGCGCGCACTCGCCGTCCCCGTGACGGGACGCGCCTGCACGTTCGTCGAGGCGGCGGACGGCGCGGCAGCCGGGGCTCGGCTCGCGGAGGTGTTGCTCGAGGCGGGAGCCGTGCGCGCCGGGGCGGGCTAGCCGTGGGCGGGATCCTCCTCGTCGCCGAGGTCGACGGCGCCGCGCTGCGGCCCGAGCTCTGGGAGCTCGTGA
>JBBILK010000113.1:0-8146 GCA_037444965.1 Actinomycetota bacterium
GGGAACGAGGTCTGGGCGATCGACACCTGGCGGGAGCACGTCGACGCGATCCGCGAGCACGGGCTGCGCGTCGAGGGCGCGAGCGGCGACCGCGTCGTCCGGCTCCACGCGACCACCGACCCGGCCGAGGTCGGCACAGCAGCCCTCGTCGTGATCGCGACGAAGGCGATGGACGTCGAGGCGGCTGCGAGAAGCGCCCGCACGCTCGTCGGGCCTGCGACCGCCGTGCTGACGATCCAGAACGGGCTCGGTAGCGCCGATCGGGTCGGACGGGTACTCGGAGAGGAGCGGCTCCTCGTCGGCGTCGCCGGCGGCTTCGGCGCCTCGATCGTCGGGCCGGGCCACGTCCACCACAACGGCTGGGAGCTCGTCCGGCTCGGCGAGCACCACGGGCCTGCGAGCCCTCGGCTCCAGCGCGTGGCGGAGGTCTGGCGAGGCGCCGGCTTCCGCGTCCGAACCTACGACGACATCGACCAGCCGGTCTGGGAGAAGCTCGTCTGCAACGTCGCTTTCAGCGGCCCCTGCGCCATCCTCGGCTGGACGATCGGCGAGGTGGTCGCCGAGCCCGCCGCGTGGAGTGTCGCCGCCCGGTGTGCGACCGAGGCCCACGAGGTCGCCGTGGCCCGCGGCCTCCGGCTCGAGATCCGGGATCCGGTCGAGCACGCTCGCGCCTTCGGAGCGGCGATTCCCGGCGCTCGCCCGTCCGTGCTGCTCGACCTGCTGGCGGGACGGCGCTCCGAGATCGGGGTGATCAACGGCGCGATTCCGGACGCTGCCCGCGAGGTCGGGCTGGCCGCGCCCTGGAACGAGACGGTCACCGCCCTCGTCCTGGCCAGGGAGGCCGCAGCCGTTGCGCGCCGACTACCCTGAAAGGGGTAGTACACTGCGACGAGAGGGGATGAGTTTGCGGCTACTCCACTCGGTAGTTCGCGTTGTGCTCCCGGCTCTCGCCGTGTGCGCACTCGTGCTCGTGGCCGCGCCCGCGAGTCTCGGGCAGGAGCCTCCGGTCACCGTCCCGGTTGGCCCTGGAACGCAGCCGAGCCCCGACCCCGTGCCGGACACCGAGCCGCCCGCCCCTCCTCCGCCGAGCTCGAGCGGCGGCGGCGAGAGCCCGTCGCCGCCCGTCGAGGTCACCCCGTCCGAGCCGTCGGGCCCGACCGCCGAGGAGCTCGCGGAGCAGCGTGCGGAGGCGCGCCGCAAGAAGCTCGCGGAGCAGCGTGCGCGCGAGCGCCAGCAGCTCCTCGAGCTCCGGGCGAAGACCGCGGAGATCCGGGAGGCCGGCCTGAACGCCTTCGACGATGCGGCAGAGAACGCTCCCGCCATCGTCGTCCCGGAGGTCGTCCCGGAGGTCGTCCCGGAGGTCGTGGCCGAGCCCGTGGAAGAGGAGGCACCGCCCGTCGAGGTGCCGATCGTCCAGCCGGAGCCCGCAGCGGAGGCGAGCCCCGCGCTCGCACCGCCGGCCTCCGAGGGCTCCTCCTCGCTCTCCGGCGCTGCTCCCGTGCTGCTCGGCCTGCTCGGCCTCGCCATCCTCCTGCTCGGAGTTGCCGCGCTCCCGCCCTGGACGATCCGCTCGGCCGCGTTCGCGGGTCTGCTCGCGACCCGCCGGCTCGAGATCGGCCTGATCGGCGCGGCGGTGCTCGCCAGCGCCGCGATCGGCCTCGCGATCGCGGTCGTCGCCGGCTAGCGAGGCGGCCATGCCCAGGCGGCTGCTCGCGGTCCTCGTTCCCATCGCCGTCACCGCGATGGTCCTGGTCGGCACCGCCCTGGGTGACCACGGGGACACGACGCCTCCAGTCGTCAGCGTCGACGTGTCGCCTGCCCCCAACGTGAACGGCTGGAACAACACTGACGTCACGGTGACCTGGACGGTCAGCGAGCCGGAGTCCACCTACGAGGAAACAGGGTGCCTCGATCAGACCCTCACCACGGAGACCACCGGCACGATCCTGACCTGTGAGGCGACGAATCAGGACGGCCTGTCGAGCGGCACGCAATCGGTCACGGTCAAGATCGACAAGACGCTCCCTGACCTCACGGTGCCGCCAACACAGAGCACGAGCGCCACTGGGCCCGACGGTGCACTCGTTACGTACCCGGCGGCAACCGCGACGGACAATCTCGACGCAGACCCGACGATCGCTTGCTCCCCCGCCTCAGGCTCACTCTTCCCAATCGGCTCAACCACCGTCAATTGCACTGCCACCGACGACGCGGGCAATCAAGACACCGACTCGTTCGACGTCGAGGTCTCAGGCGGTAACTCGCCAACCGTGACGATCACTGGCCCCGCCGCGCCGGTTGAGGCGACGAGCGCAGCGGGCGCCACCGTGAACTGGTCAGCAACCGCGACGGACCCGGAGGACGGAACGCTTCCGGTCGACTGCGGCAGCGCTCCCCCATCTGGCTCCACCTTCGCGCTCGGCTCGACCACGATCACCTGCACAGCTACCGACACCGTAGGAAACGAAGGTTCTGACAGTCTGACGGTCACCGTGCAGGACACGACCCCGCCGACTGTGACGCCACCGGCTAACGTCGTCGCCTCCGCGACAGGCGCGACCGGCGCGGTCGTCGACTACGGCGTTGCCACCGCCACGGATCTGGTCGACGGCGCGCTAACGGCCGCGTGCGTACCCGCCTCCGGCACGCTCTTCCCGCTCGGCACGACCACGGTCGCCTGCACCGCGACGGACGACGCTGGGAACACTGGAACGGCCCCCTTCACCGTCACGGTCCAGGACGCCGGTGCCCCCGTCGTCGACGTCCCGGACAACGTCACCGTCGAAGCCACGGGGCCGGCCGGCGCGACGGTGAACTACGGAACGGTGACCGCGACCGACGACGTCGACGGCCCGCTCACCGACGTCACCTGCTCGAAGGCGTCGGGCACGGTCTTCCCGATCGCGCAGACGTCCGTCACGTGCTCCGCGACCGACTCGCAGGGCAACACGGGCTCGGCGACGTTCTTCGTCACCGTCCGGGACACGACCCCGCCGGTCGTGACGCCGCCCGCCGACATCGCGATCAAGTCGACGGCCCCGATCCCGGCGACCGACGCGGTGATCCAGGCCTTCCTGGGCGGCGCGAGCGCGGCCGACCTCGTCGACGAGGCGCCCGCGATCTCGAACGACGCACCGGCTACGTTCGAGCTCGGCTTCACGACCGTCACCTTCACCGCTCGCGACGACCACGGCAACGCCGCCACCGCGACCGCGAAGGTCGAGGTCGGACCGAACCCCTCCCCGCCCGACGCGGTCGACCGGGTGCCGCCCGGGAACATCAAGAAGCTCGCCGCGCTGGCCGGCAACCGCTCGTACCTGTTCCGCTGGACGAACCCGAAAGCCGAGGACTTCGCCTACGTCGAGGTCACCCGGTCGCCCGGCAAGAACGGGGACGAGGACACGAGCGTCTACCGGGGCGCGAAGACGACGTTCCGGGACAAGGGGCTCGCCGAGGGTGAGCAGTACCGCTACCTCTTCGTCAGCTACGACGAGGCGGGCAACCGGTCGGTCGGCGTCGCGATCGTCGTGCTCGGGAAAGCGCAGCTCCTGCTCAGCCCGCTCAACGGGGCGACGGTCGCCCGCCCACCCAAGCTCACCTGGAAGAAGGTGCCGAACACCTCCGTCCACAACCTCCAGCTGTACTTCGTCGGCTCCTCGACGACCGCGGCGCGAAGCACGACCGCACGCACGTTCAAGAAGGTGCTGAGCGTCTTCCCGAAGGGAACGAACTACCAGCTCCGCTCGAGCTGGACGTACGCGGGGCACCGCTACCGGCTGACCAGGGGCTGCTACACCTGGTACGTGTGGCCGTACCTCTCAACCGGGAAATACGGCAAGCTGCTCGGCGAGAGCGAGTTCTGCTACAAGCCGAAGGCCAAGAAGAAGCGCTGAGCCGGCGGTGACGGCCCAGGTTCTCGTCGTCGGCCGGCTGCTCGCCGACATCTACCCGAACCAGCTCCGAACGCCGCTCTCGGAGATCGAGAGCTTCACGCGCTTCGTCGGCGGGTTCGCCGGCAACGTCGCCACCGGCCTCGCGCGGCTCGGCGTCCCTACCGTGCTCCTGTCGCGGGTGGGCGACGACGGCCACGGCGAGTTCTGCCGCGCCTTCCTCGCCCGCGAAGGAGTCGACGTCTCGTGGATCGGCACCGACCCCGTCTACCGCACCGCGCTCGCGTTCTGCGAGGCCTGGCCGCCCGACCACTTCCCGATCACCTACTACCGCACCCCGAGCTGCCCCGACTGGGAGATCACCCTCGACGACTTCCCGATGGAGGAAGCGCGCGCGATCCCCTGGTGCCTGCTCACCGGCACCGGGCTCGCGCGGTCGCCGAGCCGCGACGTCCACTTCGCGCTCGCCGCCGAGCGCGCCGATACCGGGACGAGCACCGTACTCGACCTCGACTGGCGCTCGATGCTCTGGGAGGGCACTCGGGCCTACCGCGCCTACGTGCGGGCGCTCCTGCCGTTCGTCGACGTCGTGATCGGGAACGAGAGCGAGTTCGAGGCCGCCTTCGGCTCGGATCCGCTGGAAGCGGCCCGCTCCGTGCTCGGCCACGGCCCCGGAACGGCGATCCTCAAGCGCGGGGGCGCCGGCGTCCGCGCGATCACCGCCGCGGGCGAGGAGGACATCCCCGGGCTGCCGGTCGAGGTGGTCAACGGCCTCGGCGCCGGCGACGCCTTCTGCGCCTCACTGATCGACGGGCTGCTGCAGGGCCTTCCCGTCGGCGAGGCCTGCCGCCGCGGCAACGCCGCGGGCGCGATCGTCGCGTCGCGGCTGTCGTGCTCGCAGGCGATGCCGACGAGAGCCGAGGTCGGCTCGCTGCTCGAGACCGGCGTCGTGCCGCCGCAGCCGTAGCGCAGCTTCGAGCGTCAGACCACGCCGGCGCTCAGGGGCTCGGCGTCGCGCGCGACGAGCGCCGCGTAGCGGCCGCCGAGCTCGAGCAGCTCCTCGTGCGTCCCGCGCTCGACGAGCCGGCCGCGGTCGAGGACGACGATCTGGTCGGCGTCGCGCACGGTCGACAGACGGTGCGCGATCGCGATCGTCGTCCGCCCCTCCTCGAGCCGCTCGAGCGCCTCCTGGACGAGCCGCTCGGTCTGCGTGTCGAGCGCGCTGGTCGCCTCGTCGAGAACGAGGATCGGCGGGTTGCGGAGGATCGTTCGCGCGATCGCGATCCGCTGCTTCTCGCCGCCGGAGAAGCGGTACCCGCGCTCGCCGACGATCGTCTCGTAGCCCTCCGGCAGTGCCTCGATGACGTGGTGGATCTGCGCCGCGCGCGCGGCCTGCTCGATCTCCTCGTCGGTCGCGCCGGGCTTCGCGAAGCGAAGGTTCTCGCGCACCGAGGCGTGGAAGAGGTACGTCTCCTGCGAGACGACGCCGACGAGGCGCGCGAGCGTCTCGAAGGAGAGCTCGCGCACGTCGACGCCGTCGATCCGGACCGAGCCGTCCTCGACGTCGTACAGCCGCGCCACCAGGTAGCCGAGCGTCGTCTTCCCCGAGCCGGTCTCGCCGACGATCGCGGTCGTTGTGCCCGCAGGGACGCTGAACGTGAGGCCCTCGAGCGTCCGCCCGTTGCCCTCGTACCCGAACGACACGTTGTCGAACGCGATCGCCCCCGCTACGCGCTCGAGCGGCCGCGGCGACGCCGGCTCCTCGATGTCGACGGGCAGGTCGAGGTACTCGAAGACGCGGTCGAAGAGCGCGAGCGAGGCCTGGACGTCGAGCTGCACGTTGAGGAGGGACTGCACCGGCCAGAAGAGGCGCGTCTGGAGCGTGGTGAAGGCGACGACGGTGCCGACGGAGATCGCCGCACCGATGAAGCTCTGGCCCGCGAGCCAGTAGACGGCGGCCGGCATGATCGCGAACGTCATCTGGATCGAGGCCATCATCCAGCGACCGGCCATCCGCTGACGCACCTCGAGGTCGGCGAGCCGAGCCGACTCCGACTCGAAGCGGCCGGCCAGCTCGCCGGACCGGCCCATCGTCTTTCCGAGCAGGATCCCGGAGACCGAGAGCGACTCCTGGACGAGGCTCGAGATGTCGGCCATCGTCTCCTGCCGCGAGGCGGTGATCCGCTTGCGCTCCCTGCCGACTCGCTGCGTCAACCAGATGAAGAGCGGGAGCAGCCCGAGCGAGAACAGCGCGAGGCGCCAGTCGAGCAGGAACATCGCGATCACCGTCGCGAGCACCGTGGTCACGTTCGAGACGATCGACGTGGCGGTCGAGGTGACCACCGTCTGGACGCCGCCGATGTCGTTCGCGATCCGCGACTGCACCTCTCCGGTGCGCGTTCGCGTGAAGAAGGCGAGCGAGAGCCGCTGCAGGTGGCGGTACACCGCCGTCCGCAGGTCGTGCATCACCCGCTGGCCGACCTGGTTCGAGAGGTAGGTCTGCCAGACACCGAGGACGCCGGTGACGATCGCAATCGCGATCATCCCGCCGACGAGGCCGGAGAGGAGCGCCGTGTCGCGTTCCGGCAGGGCGACGTCGAGCACCTCGCGGAGGAGGAACGGCGAGACGATCGCGAGGCCCGCGGAGAAGGCGATCAACGCCGACACGACCGCGAGCCGCCCGCGGTAGGGGCGGAACAGCCGCCCGATCCGCCTCAGGTTCGCCTTGCGAACGGCCGGATCACCCGGCCGCTCTTCGGCCTGGCGGTCGAACACTTCGAGACGACGATTCGATACCAACTTCAATCGTTATACTTGCTGACAGAAGAATACCAGCCAGGAGGAGTTCGCTTCCGTGAGCACGACGCTCTTGCTCGTACCGCTCGACGACGTCGTCGTCTTTCCGAACATGACCGTCACCCTGACCGTCGACGCGGGCGACGAGGAGCAGGTGCTGCTCGTCCCCCGGCACGACGGTGAGTACGCGAAGGTCGGCACCGTGGCCGAGGTCGCCGACCGGGTCCGGCTGCCCGGCGGTGCCCGGGCCGTCACGCTGACCGGCCTGCACCGGGGCGTGGCGGGCGCGGCGCACACCGACGCGGGCGGTCGCCTCCGCGTCGCCGTCGAGGAGCGCCCCGACCCCGAGTCGGTCCGTGACGGCCGAGTCCGCGAGCTCGAGACCGAGTACCGCGCGGTCGTCGAGGAGATCCTCGAGCTGCGCGGCGACGACGGTCGCATCGCCGCCTTCGTCCGCTCGATCACCGAGCCCGGCGCGCTGGCGGACACGACCGGCTACGCGCCGGACGTCCCCTTCGAGCTGAAGGTGAAGCTGCTCGAGACGGTCGACGTGCGCGAGCGGCTCGAGCTCGCCCTGCAGGTCCAGCGCGAGCGGCTCGCCGAGATGCAGATCCGCCGGCGGATCCGCGACGACGTCGAGTCGCAGACCCAGAAGCAGCAGCGCGAGTACATCCTGCGCCGCCAGCTCGAGTCGATCCGCAAGGAGCTCGGCGAGGACGACGCTTCGGTCGTCGAGGAGTACCGCACGAAGATCGCGGAGTCGGGCATGCCCGAGCACGTCCGCGAGCAGGCCGAGCGCGAGCTCGGGCGGCTCGAGCGAATCGGCGAGCAGTCGGCCGAGGCCTCCGTCATCCGCACCTACCTCGACTGGCTGATCGCCGTGCCCTGGTCGAAGCGCTCCGAGGAGCGGCTCGATCCCGTGTACGCGCGCGAGGTGCTCGACGCCGACCACTACGGTCTCGAGGACGTGAAGGACCGGATCGTCGAGTACCTGGCCGTCCGCAAGCTCCGCCAGGAGCGGGGGATCGAGGAGGACAAACGCTCGGGCGCGATCCTGACGCTGATCGGCCCGCCCGGCACCGGCAAGACGTCGGTCGGCGAGTCGATCGCGCGCGCGCTCGGGCGCGAGTTCGTCCGGATGTCGCTCGGCGGCGTCCGCGACGAGGCCGAGATCCGCGGCCACCGGCGCACGTACATCGGCGCGCTGCCGGGCCGGCTCGTCCGCGCGCTCCGCGACGCCGGGACGATGAACCCCGTGATCATGCTCGACGAGGTCGACAAGGTCGGCGCCGACTGGCGCGGCGACCCGTCGGCGGCGCTGCTCGAGGTCCTCGACCCGGCGCAGAACCACTCCTTCCGCGACCACTACCTCGACGTCGAGCTCGATCTCTCGCACGTACTGTTCATCGCCACGGCGAACGTCGCGGACACCATCCCGGGTCCGCTGCTCGACCGCATGG
>JBBILK010000114.1:0-8085 GCA_037444965.1 Actinomycetota bacterium
CATCCGAGATGTACTTGAGGAAGATGAGCCCCAGGACGACGTGCTTGTACTCGGCCGCGTCCATCGAGCCCCGCAGCGCGTCGGCCATCTGCCAGAGCTTCGCCTCGTAGCCGACGGTCGCCCCGGAGCTCTTCGGGGACGACTCCTTTTCCCTCCTCCTCGCTCGCGCCAAGAATCACCTCCCAGACGTCTCGACACGCCCAGTGAAGGGCTCACGCATTGTGCCGCCGTGCTCGGCCGCCAATCGAGCTCTCCGCGACGGAAGCCTCACGCTGCGAGCTCCTCGGGCGGCGCCGTCCCGCCGCCGCGCGGCGGTGGCTCGAGGCCGAGGAGGCCGAAGATCTCCCTCTCGCCGAAGAGCTTGCCCGGGTCGATCGTCACCTGGTCGACGTACTCGTCGAACAGGTGCTGCTTCGCCTGGAGGATGCGGTGGATCCGCTCCTCGATCGTGTCCTCGCAGATGTAGCGGTAGACGGTGACGGCGTTCTTCTGGCCGATCCGGTGCGCTCGGTCCTCCGCCTGCCGCTCCACCGCCGGGTTCCACCAGCGGTCGACGTGGAAGACGTAGGAGGCCTCCTGGAGATTCAGCCCTTGTCCGCCGGCGCGAAGCGAGAGGACGAGCGCGTTGTGCGCCGGGGAGCGCTTGAACGCCGAGATGACCTCGTCTTTTTGGCGCTGCGTGAGCGAGCCGTGGTAGACGAGCGGATTCACGCCGTCGAGGCGGCGCGCGAGGACGGGCCACCGTGCTTCTCTCGAGAGAGGCTCGTCGCGGCGGAAGATGCAACGACACTCGGAATGGAGCACGCCCCCGTCTGCGAGCTCGTCGATCGTCTCCCCCGGATCGAACGCCGGGTTGAGCTGCACGATCGGATCGGGCCAGAAAAGCCCCCGCTCGAGCTCCTCGTCGACGAGCACGCGGATCCGCTCGTCGCGGATCACGATGAAGCTCTGCGTGTAGTCCGCGAAGTCTTGGACGAGCTGCTCACGAAGCTCGAAGACGTTCAGGCGCACACCCCTTGCAGGTCTCTCCGGCGAAGGAGCTTGGGCGCCGGTGTGCCAAGTGTGTGACTTCCTCGCCGAGTGCTCAACCTGGACATCCGCGTCCCTCTACCGTGAGGAAGAGGGCGGAGGGTTGAAATCGCAAGGCGCGATGCACGGCTGAGACCCGTGCGGCCGATTCCTCGGCTCCGGTTCGAGTCCGGCGCCCTCCGCCCCACCATGTCTACACTGAGGGTGGGTCTCAGCCGTGCGCGGGCAAACGCCCGCTTCACCCGTTGGAGCCCGCCGCGGGCGGGCTCCAGCTTCTCCGAGAAGCTCCGCCGGGCAGCGGGCGCGTAGCTCTTCACGCCGGCCGCTCCTCGACCAGCCCGAAGTTGAAGAGCCGCCAGTGCATGGCCTCCCGGGACACGCCGAACATCGCCGCCATCGCCTCTACGGAATCGGCTCGCGGGAACGCGTCTCTTACGGCCGGCTCGGGCATCAGGAGCTCGGCGGCGAAGACGTTCGCCTCGCGCTCCTCCGGCGGGTTCGCTGAGGGCCGGACAGGTCCGGCCCCTACGTCGGGCTGGATGTCGGCCGGGCGGCAGAAGATCGGGGAGCGGTGGCCCTCGAGCACCTGGCAGACCCAGTGGCCGAGCTCGTGGGCGATCGTGAAGCGGCGGCGGCCCGGGCTCTCGCTGGCCTCCGCCGCGTTCACCCAGATCTCCCGCTCGAGCGGCAGGAGCAGGCCCGAGACGCCGAGCTCGTCCGACTCGACGACGTGCAGGCCGAGCAGGTCCTCCGCGATCGACTCCACGGGGACGGGAATCTCCGCCCCGCCGAAGCTCTCGTGGTAACGCCGCAGCAGCTCGCCGGCGCGCGCATCCGTGACCGGACCGGCCATGACGCCTATTGTCATGGCCAGGAGGGCCGGGATCAAGGTCCGGCGGACGGGCTCGCCCCGATCGCGCTCCCCACTGGCGACGGCGGCGCCGACCCGTGACCGCCGGGATGACCTGGAGCGTCACCGCCTACGACGCGGACGGGACGCCGCTCGCGGGCGCGACCGCGCTGCCGGTCGCACCGTAGCCTGCCTCAACGAGCCCGTCAGCCCCTGCGGTAGACGTCGGCCCGGTGTCCGACGGCGATCACGGTGACGACACGCTCCGCCTCGTCGAGCCGGTAGATGACCCGGTAGGGGCCGCGCCGCGCAGACCACAGGCCGGTGAGCTCGAACCGAAGCGGCCTGCCCACACGCCGAGGGTCGGCAGCGATCGTCTGGAAGCTCTCGACGACCGCCCCGGCCGCCTTCGCCGGCAGCCGCTCGAGGTCTCTCACCGCGGGCCCGCTGACGACGAGGCGCCAGGGCCGCGCGCTCACCCTGTCTGCGAGTGACGGGCCTTGAGCTCGTCCAGCGGCACGACATCCCCGCGCTCAGCGGCGCGCTCGCCTTCGCGGATTCGCCGCATCAGCTCGCGATCCGAGAGCACGACCAGCGTCTCCTCGAGACTCTCGAGATCGTCGGGACTGATCAGCACGGCCGCCGCACGGCCGTTCCGGGTGACGACGACCCGCTCGTCCTCGCTCGCGACACGGTCGACGAGCTCCGACAGGCGGGCCTTGACGACCGAGAGCGGGAGCGTCTCCGACATTGGTCAGAATCATAGTCACGAACTACGACGGCAGGAGCAGCAGCTTGCCGGTGGTGCGCCTGCCCTCGAGGTCCTCGTGCGCACGGCGGGCGTCGGCGAGCGGGTAGCGGCCGCCGATCGTGACGTCCAGCCAGCCGTCGGCGATCCAGGCGAACACGTCGCCGGCGCGCCAGAGGAGCTCCTCGCGGGTCGCCGTGTAGTCGCGAAGCGACGGGCGGGTCAGCCAGAGCGGCCAGCCCGAACAAGGATCGCCCCCGTCCGTTCCGGACGATGCGCGAAGCCTCTCGACGGGACGAGAATCGCCGCATGGCTGGCATGGAGAAGCCGTTCCATCCCGATCGGGTACCCGGCGTCGAGCACGCTGTCCTCGACGAGCGGAAGTTCACCGAGTACCTGCTCGACCCGACAAGCGAGGGAGGAGCGCCAAAGGCTGCCTTCTTCGAGGCTCTCGGTTACTCGCGCGAACGCTGGCGCGAGCTGCGCGACGCGATTGCGGCCGCCGCCCCGACCGTTCCCGGCCACGTGAGCCGCTCGAATCCGTTCGAGGGAGGAGACATCTACAGCGCGCTCATCCAGCTCGACGGGCCGCTCGCGTCGAGCGCCGTGCGCACCTTCTGGCACGTTCGGGCGGGAAGCCCGACCAGATTCCTGAACGCGCTTCCTCCCAGGGGACGGCCAGCCCTACACTGAGAGCATGCCGGCGCGTCCGCATCCGTTCGACTCGGTCCGCCTCGCCCGGCCGGTCGAGGAGTTTCCGGCCGGCACGCGGGCGGTCGTGGTCGAGGAGTACCCCGCGAGCGACGCATACCTGATCGAGATCCTCGACGACGACGGCGAGGGACGCGACGTCGTCTATGCCGTCGCCGACGACCTGGAGCTCGCCGGACGCCGCTCGACGGGCGCCCGAGCCGACGAGAAGCAGTCGGCGGCGTAGGGCCGGCCGCTACGACGGCAGGAGCAGCAGCTTGCCGGTGGTGCGCCTGCCCTCGAGGTCCTCGTGCGCACGGCGGGCGTCGGCGAGCGGGTAGCGGCCGCCGATCGTGACGTCCAGCCAGCCGTCGGCGATCCAGGCGAACACGTCGCCGGCGCGCCAGAGGAGCTCGTCGCGGGTCGCCGTGTAGTCGCGAAGCGACGGGCGCGTCAGCCACAGGGAGCCGCCGCCCATCAGGCGCTGCGTGTCGAACGGGGCCGCGTGCCCGCTCGCACCGCCGAAGAGCACCATCGTCCCGCGGCGGCGGAGCGCGCCGATCCCCTCCTCGAAGGTCGCCCGCCCGACGCCGTCGTAGACGACCGGCACGCCCTCGCCGCCGGTCAGCTCGCGCACCCGCTCGGCGAAGCCCTCGTAGCCGATCACCTCGTCCGCGCCGGCGGCCCGGGCGAGCGCCGCCTTCTCCTCGGTCGACGTCGTCGCGATCACCCGTCCGCCGCGGTGCTTCACCATCTGGACGAGGAGCAGGCCGACACCGCCCGCGGCGGCGTGGACGAGCGCCGTCTCCCCCGCCTGGATCGGGTGGGTGGTGACGCACAGGTAGTGGGCGGTCATGCCCTGGAGGAGCGCGGCTGCGGCGAGCTCGTCCGAGACCCCGTCCGGGAGCGGCACCGCCTTCTCGGCCTCGACGAGCACCTGCTCCGCGTAGCTTCCCTGGCAGGCGACCCAGCCGACGCGGTCGCCCGCCGAGACGCCGGCGACGCCCTCGCCGACCGCCGTCACCGTGCCCGCGCCCTCGATCCCGGCGACGAGAGGCAGGGTCTGGCCCGGCATCCCCATCCGCTCGTAGACGTCCCGGTAGTTGACGCCGGCCGCTCCCAGCTCGACGACGAGCTGGCCCGGCCCCGGCGCAGGCGCCGGGCGCTCCTCGAGCTCGAGCACCTCCGGCCCGCCGTTTCGGTTGATCACGATCGCGCGCATGTCCCCCTCCGGGTTCGCCGTTCACCTCACGCCGCCCGCACAGTCTGCCCGTGCGCGGCCTCCGCGTGCGTGCGGGCACGACCAGCGGCGACGCTCAAGGCCCGCCGACCCGCGACCGATACAGCGTGAGCCGGCGCGTCGACCGGCCAGTTCGACGGAGGTCGTGATGACCCGCGTACAGCTCCTCTACCTGCTCCTGGCCGGTGTCGCGGCCGTGACGCTCGGCGCCGGCGCCGTGCTCGTCTCGCGGGGTGCCGACGGCGGCGCGGGCGTACCCGTCCCGGCGACCGACGAGTCCGAGACGGTCGTGGTCACCGAGACGGTCGCCAGCGGCGAGGTCGAGGTCGTGACGGAGACCGTGACGAAGACGAGCACCGAGACCGAGCCTGCGGAGACGGTGATCGTCACGGAGACCCAGACCGAGACGCAGACCCAGACAGTCGAGGACGTGGACATCCAGGTCGAGATCGACGACGTCTCGGTCGTGATCGACGAGACCTACGACGAGTGCGGGTCGGCGGTCGACGTTCTGATCGCCGAGGCGTCGAGCTACGACGGCTCCGTGCAGAGCTACGCCGACCTCGCCCGGGCCGCCGCGGCGGCGGAGGCGGCGTGCGCAGAGGCGGCCTCCGACCTCGCCGAGCTCGCCGAGGCGGCGGAGCAGACCGGGTCGCAGCTACTCGCGAAGGCGCTTTCCCAGCACGGGACGCTCGCCGAGGCGCAGACCGGCGCCGCCGGCTCGCTCGACCAGGCGCTCGGCAACGCGAGCAGGCGCTCCGCCGGGGCGCTCGCGGCGAGCTACGCGAGGATCGCGAGCTCCTTCCAGGCGCAGGCGCAAGCCGCGTCGAAGCTGCTCGGGCAGGCGCGCGTCCAGGCCGGGCTGCCGGCCCAGCCCGAGAGCCGCTGAGGATCAGCCGAGCACGCGCGCCGACGGCAGCGGCTCAACCCCGGAGCGAGGCGAGCCTCGCCGACGTCGAGGAGGGCGGCTATCGATACAGGCCGAGCACGAGCTCGAGCGCGTCGTCGACGGCCCGCGCCTCGTCGAGCGTCAAGTGGCCAACGGGCTCGCCCAGCACGCGGGAATCGACCGGTCCGACCATCTCGCACATCACGCGCGTCCGCTCCTCGCCGACGACGATCTCGGGATGGAAGCTCGCGGGGGGAGTCGACGTCGAGGTCGGACAGATAAGGATCGTGGAGAGCGCGAGGAGGTCATCGGCCTGCACGATCACCGCGAAGCGGCGCCCGTGCTGAACGTGCCCGCGCCGCCCTGGGAGCGTGATCGCGTGGACGTCACCGCGAACCACGAAGCTGCTCCATGAGCCTCGCGACCTCGCGCGCCTCGCGGACATAGGCCGGATTGCGCACGAGAGCGGCCGCCTCGGCCGCAAGCCCTGCGCGCCGGCGCTCCCGTTCCGCCGTCTCGGCGATCGCCTGGCGGGCTGCTTCGGCGCGGGTCACATGTCGCCGCCGGGCGATCTCGTCGAGCGCACGAAGGCCGTCGGCACCGAGACGAAGGGAGATCGGGGATGGCGACGCCACGACGCTCCACTGTAGCGCAATTCGCACTACACCACCGAGACCTGTCGGTGCACCCGCCCGCCGGAGCGGCGGTCATCCCTCGGGCGCAGCGAGCTCCTCGATCCGCGATACGACCCGGTCGAGCTCGCCCGCGAGCGGGCTGTCGGTGAGCCGGGAGAAGGCGTCGGCGAGCGAGCGGTAGTACCAGAGCTGCTCGTCGCGGCCGGCGTTGAAGCGGCTCCAGACATCGGCGCCGTCTCGCAGGTCGGACAGGATGGCCCGTGCATTGTGCAGCTTGTCGGCGAGCAAAACCCGCACCTCGTCCGGTTCCTTGTGCGGCAGGGCGGCGAGGTAGCGCTCCTTGCGCTCCCGCCAGGGAGGCTTCTGCGCCGGGTCGCTGACATCGGAGTCGCTGCAGGCGAGCACGATCCTAGCCACCCTCTGACCGAACATCCGCCGGATCTCCTCGTAGCGCTCCATCCCGCCGCGGTCCTCGACGGCGTCGTGGAGGAGCGCTGCGATCGCCTCCTCCTCGTGACCGCCGTCCTCGAGAACGAGCGCCGAAACCGAGAGGAGGTGCGCCGCATAGGGGATCGCGGTTCCCTTGCGCACCTGACCCTCGTGCAGGCGGACGGCGTAGGCGACGGCCTGCTCGAAGCGCGGCGTGAGGCTCACCATACGATCCACCCTAGCGATGCCGTTCCTCCGGCGGCGGCTTGCCGGCGTGCTAGCCTGAGCCGTGCATCACGAGAGGCGCAGGGCGAACGCCCGAAGCGCCCGCCAACCTGGGTAGCCCCAAGGTGGCAGGTCCCGCGAGGACGATGCGGCTCCGCTGGAGCAAGAGGC
The DNA here is from genome assembly GCA_037444965.1 of Actinomycetota bacterium. Classification (GTDB taxonomy): domain Bacteria; phylum Actinomycetota; class Thermoleophilia; order Gaiellales; family Gaiellaceae; genus JBBILK01. The sequence continues at coordinate 6,907 of JBBILK010000114.1, forward strand.
TACGACGAGCGTTCTCCTCGCCACCCGCCGCCCCGGCGCCCCGAGCGAGAGGAGTGTCCCGTGGAGATCGGAGCCCCCGTCCGGACGATCGTCGTCGAGCCGCTCGAGGAGCCGGTACCGCGCGCGCCCGCAGAGCCGGCTCCCGAGCCCGAGCCGGCCCCGCAAGCCCCGGTCGAGGAGCCGGCGCGGTGAGCCGCCGACGCGCCCCGGACTTCGCCGAGGCGATCGTCGGGCTTCGCCTCTGGCACTTCGGGCAGGGGGAACCGGAGCTTCGCTCGCTCGGCAGCTGTCCTCCCTGGCCCGCCGGCCGGGCGCAGATCGCGGTCTGCTACCACCTGCCCTCCCCGATGAACCAGCGCGAGTACCGCGAGTTCCGCCCGCACGCGGCGCCCCGGCACCGCTGCGGCTGCGGCATCTACGCCCTGAAGTCGACGGAGGCCGTCGCCGAGCTGCGCCGCGGGCAGACGCACCGCTGGTCGCATGCATCTGCGCTTCGCACGCTCGTCTCGGGCGAAGTCAGCCTCTGGGGAAGGGTGATCGAGCACGAGCACGGCTACCGGGCCGAGTACGCCTACCCGCAGCGCATCATCGTCCCGCGCCACTACCGCGGCTTCCTGCACGCGGGCGACCGCCGAACGATCCGGCGGATCGACGCCAACGAGGCGGCGGCGCTGATCGCCGAACGCTACGGCATCGAGACCGAGGTCGGGTGAGCGTCAGGGCCCGCCGCGGAAGAGGCGGTCGACCTCGTCCGGCTCCTCCGGCGCCTGCCTCGCGAGGGGCGGAGGAACAGCCGCGGCGGGCGCGGCGCGCAGGTAGACGCCCTCCCCATCGATCCGGCGCGCGCCGTCATTGTCTTTGCGCATCAAAGCCATGTCGCGCGCTAGTTTGCCTGAAACGCTTCGAGCGCGCCATGCCCCGCCTTGGGGCCGATGGCAGCCGCGCAGGCCGGGCCCGCCAAGGCTTTGGCGGCCAGCGCCTGGATTTGCTCACAGGTCACCGCATCCATGCGGGCGCGGATCTCGGCGAAATCGGTGAGGCGCCCGTGCAGGAAGACCTGGCTGGCGCGCGCCTCGGCGCGGGTGGTGGGCGCCTCCAAGCCCATCAGCATGGAGGCGCGGGTGACGGCCTTGGCGCGCGCGAGTTCCGCTTCGCTGGGGCCCTTGGCGGCCAGGAGAG
>JBBILK010000115.1:0-8001 GCA_037444965.1 Actinomycetota bacterium
CGTGAGCAGGCGCTAGTCATGGTGCACGCCGAAAACCACGAGATCATCAAGTGGATCGCGAAGCGCCTGCTCGAGCGCGGGCTCGCCCCGGTCGAGGTCGCGTACGAGACGTACGGCGAGCTCGACCGGGAGCGCGCGAACACCGTCTTCGTCTGCCACGCGCTGACCGGCGACGCGCACGCGGCCGGGCACCACGGCAACCCGGCTCGCCCCGGCTGGTGGGACAACCTGATCGGCCCGGGAAAGCCGCTCGACACGGAGCGCTACTTCGTCGTCTGCGCGAACCTGCTCGGCGGCTGCCAGGGGACGACAGGCCCCTCGTCGATCGACCCGCGCACCGGGAAACCGTACGGCCTGCGCTTCCCGCTCTTTACCGTCGCCGACCTCGTCCGCGTGCACCGGACACTCCTGCGGCACCTGGGCATCCGCCGGCTGCTCGCCGCCATCGGCGGCTCGCTCGGCGGGATGCAGGCGCTCCAGTGGGCGCTCGACGCCCCGGACGAGATCCACGCGGCGATTCCCGTCTGCGCCTCGGCGCGGCTGTCGGCCCAGAACATCGCGTTCTCCGCCGTCGCGCGCGAGGCGATCATGCGCGACCCGAACTTCCAGGGTGGCGACTACTACGAGACCGGCCGCCGGCCGGACATCGGGCTCGCCGTCGCCCGGATGATGGCGCACATCACCTACCTCTCCGAGGTCGGAATGGGCGAGAAGTTCGGCCGCCGGATCCAGGACGCCGACGAGCCGCGGTTCGGGCTCGAGGTCGACTTCCAGGTCGAGAGCTACCTCCAGCACCAGGGGGAGAGCTTCCTCGAGCGCTTCGATGCGAACTCGTACCTCTACCTGACCCGCGTGATGGACTACTTCGATCCGTTCCCCGACCCCGAGGAGGCGCGGCGGCGGCTCGCCGGCGTCCGCACGCGCTTCCTCGTGCTCTCCTTCGACACGGACTGGCGCTTCGACACGGCGCACTCGAAGGAGATCGTGAGGCCCCTGCTCGCGAGCGACGTCCCCGTCACCTTCCGCGAGATCCCCTCGCCGCACGGCCACGACTCGTTCCTGCTCGAGGTGCCCGAGTACCACCGCACGATCGCGGCCTTCCTGCGGCGAGCGTACGCGGACGTGGCCCGGGGCTGATGCGCGCCGACCTCGACGTCGTCGCGGCGCTCGTCCCGCCGGAGAGCCGGGTCCTCGATCTCGGCTGCGGCGACGGCGCCCTGCTCGAGCACCTGATGCGGGAGCGAGGCTGCGTCGGAGTCGGCGTCGAGATCCGGGCCGAGGAAGTGCTCGCGTGCATCGAGCGGGGCGTGCCGGTGATCGAGGCCGATATCGACGAGGGTCTCGCCGACTTCGAGGACGGCTCCTTCGACCTCGTCGTCCTCTCCCAGACGCTCCAGGCGACCCGCCACCCGCTCCTGGTCCTGCGCGAGGTGATGCGCGTCGGACGCCGGGGTCTCGTCTCGATTCCGAACTTCGGCCACTGGCGGCTGCGCGCCGACCTCTTCTTCCGTGGCCGCATGCCCTCCTCGGGAGCTCTTCCTCACACCTGGTACGACACGCCGAACATCCACCTCGCGACGATCGCCGACTTCGAGCAACTGCTCGCCGCGGAGCGAATCGGGATCCTCTCCCGGGTGCTCCTCCGGCTCGGCGGCAGACCGGCCCGGGGAGCACCGCTGCCGAACCTCACGGCGGCCGGCGCCGTGTACCTGCTCGAGCGGGCACGCTGATCCTCGCTCAGGTCGTCTCCGGTACCGGCTGAGGCTGAAGCTGAGGCGCGGGCCTCGGCACGTGCAGATGGGGCTTCAGGTGTCCGTGCGCCTCCGTCCCGTAGCCGCCGGGGACGGGGATGTAGAACTCGGGGTAGCCCCACATGCCGTGCTCGGAGACGTCGAGGCCTGCGGTCTCGACCTCCTCCTCGACACGGATCCCGGCCAGCTTCTTCATCGCCCAGAGCGCGCCGAACGACGCCGTGAACGTGAAGGCGCCAACGGCGGCAAGCCCGAGCGCCTGCGTGCCGAGCTGGCCGAAGCTCCCCGTGTAGACGAGGCCGCCCTGGCCGGTCGCCAGGCTCTCGGCCTGGGACGGCAGGGCGAAGAGGCCGAGCGAGAGCGTACCCCAGACGCCGGCCATGCCGTGCACGGAGACCGCGCCCACCGGGTCGTCGATCCGGAGACGCTCGACGAGCAGGACGCCGAGAACGGCGACCGCGCCCGCGGCGAGACCGATCACGATCGCCGCCCACGGCGCGACGAACGCGCAGGCCGCGGTGATCGCGACGAGAGCGGCGATCACGCCGTTCAGCATCATCGACAGGTCGGGCTTCTTCAGCACGAGCCAGGCCGTCACGAGGGCGCCGATCGCACCGCAGGCGGCCGCGATGTTCGTGTTCAGCGCGACGTAGGCGAAGAAGCCGATGCCGCCGAAGTCGACGCTCAGCGTGGAGCCGGGGTTGAACCCGAACCAGCCGAACCACAGGATCAGCACGCCGAGCGTGACGTAGGCGAGGTTGTGGCCCGGGATCGCGTTCGGCTTCCCGTCCCTGTCGAACTTCCGCAGGCGCGGCCCGAGCAGGAGCGCCCCGGCGAGCGCCGCCAGCGCGCCCTGGTAGTGCACGACGGTGGAGCCCGCGAAGTCCTGCATGCCCTTGGAGAACAGCCAGCCGTCGGGGCTCCAGATCCAGTGCGAGACGAGCGAGTAGATGAGGACGAAGACGACCCCGAACGCGAAGTAGACCCAGAGCTTCGTGCGCTCGGCCATCGCGCCCCACACGATCGCGAGCGAGACGCCCGCGAAGACGACCTCGAACAGGTAGCCGGCCGCGCCCGGGATCGACGAGAACCAGCTGAACGGCGCCTGGCCGACGGCGAGGAGCTCGTCGATCGAGGGCACGAAGCCGGAGCCGCCGACGAAGCCGTTGCCACCGTCTCCGAAGGCCATCCCGAAGCCGACGAGGTAGTAGACGACCGAGGCGATACCGAACACGAGGACCGTCTTCGCCGCGATGTGACCCACGTTCTTCATCCGGCAGAGACCGGCCTCGAGGAAGGCGAAGCCCGCCTGCATGAACATCACGAGCACGGCGGCGACGACGACCCAGACGGTGCTCGCGGCAATGCTGAGCTCGGCGTTCGTCACGGTACCTCCACCTCCTCGAGCTCGAGCCCGGTGCGGTTGTGGACGACCCGGCCGACGGAGCTCGTCCAGACGATCCCGTCACCCGAGTCGTTGCCGCTCCGGGCGGCGTCGACGATTGCCCCGACGACGGCGTCCGCCTTCTCCTCGTCGACGATGAAGACGAGCAGCGCCTTCGGGAGGAACCGCGACTCGAAGATCCGCCCGCGGTACTCGTGCGTGATACCGCGCTGGCGGCCGTGGCCGACCGCCTCGATCACCGTGACCCCGACGTGTCCCGCCTCCTCCTCGACCGCGTCGATCACGGTCTCGACCCGCTCTCTGATCACCACCGCCTCGACCTTGACCATCCTCAGCTCCTCGCTCGGACCAAAGAAAAAGCCCCAGGAGCTCGAAGCTCCTGAGGCGCCTTCGCCACCGCTCGCCCTCGTCGGCGACCGAGCTCGCACCGTAGCAGAGCGACCGGTTGGACGCAAGCGCCTAGAGTTGGGCGCATGCCCGCTCGCGAGCTGAGGCCGCTCTTCGACCCTCGCTCCGTCGCCGTCCTCGGCGCCTCCGACGATCCGGCGAAATGGGGCAACTCGGTCGCGCGCTCGCTGCTCGCCGCGGAGCACCGGCGTACGGTCTACCTCGTCAGTCGCGGGAAGGCCGAGGTGCTGGGCCGCCGGACGTACCCGTCACTCGGAGAGCTGCCCGAGCCTCCCGAGCTGGTCGTCCTCGTCGTCCCCGCCACGGTGTTCGAGCAGGCAGTCGACGCGGCCCTCGCTGCCGGGGCGCTGGCGATCGTCGCGATCACGGCCGGGCTCGGCGAGCGCGGCGCGGAGGGTCTCGCCGTCGAGCGCTCGGTCGCCGAGCGTGTCAGGGAAGCGGGAGCCGTGCTCCTCGGCCCGAACTGCATGGGGGTCGTCGACGCCGCGGCTGAGCTGCACGCCGCGCCGTGGGTCGAGCTTCCGCCCGGTGAGCTCGCGCTCGTCGCCCAGAGCGGGAACCTCTCCTTCGACCTCGGCTACCGGGCCGGCGAGGTCGGGCTCGGGTTCTCCCGCTTCGTCTCGCTCGGCAACCAGGCCGACCTGGAGGCAGGCGAGGTCGTCGCGAGCTGCGCCGAGCACGAGCAGACCCGGATGCTCGCCGTCTACTGCGAGGACTTCCGCGACGGGCTGGGGTTCGCGCGGGCAGCTCTCGCCGCGGCCGAGGCGGGAAAGCCGGTGATCCTGCTCGCTCCCGGCCGCACCGAGGCCGCAGCGCGGGCCGCGCGCTCGCACACGGGCTCGCTCGCCTCGAGCGAAGCGGTCGTCGACGCCGCGTGCCGGGCGGCCGGGATCCTCCGGGTGCACACCACGCGCGAGCTCGTCGAGCTCGCGCTCGCCCTTCGCCCCGGCCTTCGTCCCCGCGGCCGCAGGGTCGCGATCGTGACCACCGGCGGTGGCAACGGCGTGATCGCCGCCGACGTGGCGAGCGCCGCCGGCCTCGAGGTGCCTCCCCTGAGCGACGCCCTGGCCGGCCGGGTCAAGGCGCTCATGCCGGAGCCGGGCTCGACCACGAACCCCGTCGACCTGATCGGGGCAACCCTGGACGATCCGGGCATCCTGACCGACGTCACCGCGCTCGTCCTCGAGTCCGAGGAGTTCGACGCGGCCCTGCTCACGGGCTCCCCGCTCGCGCTCTGGCACGGGTTCACCGGCGAGCTCGAGCAGCTCGAGGTCGCCGCCGTGCCTGCGCTCGCAGCGGCGGCTGCGCGAGCCGGGAAACCGCTCCTCCTCACCACCGACCGCCCGTGGGTGCCTGCCGCGCGCGCGGCGCTCGAGGCGCGCATTCCGGTCTACCGAGACGTCGAGTCCGCCGTGGCCGCCCTCGCCCGCCTGACGGACGCCGCCGAGCAGCCCGCGGAAGGAGTCCCCGAGCTCCCGCAGCCCGCCGAGCCTCCCGTCACCGCCGACGGCTACCTCGAGGCGAGGCAGCTGCTCGCCACTGCCGGGATCCCCTTCCCCGAGGCGCGCCGGGTGCGAGAGCTCGACGAGGCTCGAGTCGCTGCCGCCGAGCTCGGCTACCCCGTCGTGCTCAAGGCGCTCGGGCTGCTCCACAAGTCCGACGAGGGCGGCGTCGTCCTCGGCATCGCCGGGGAGGAGGAGCTCGTGCGGTCGTTTGCTGATCTGGCAACACGATTGTCGCCCGAAGCGTACTCCCTCGAACGGATGGCGCCGCTCGGCGAGGGCGTCGAGCTGATCATCGGCTGCCGCAGGGATCCCCGCTTCGGGCCGGTCGCGCTCGCGGGCATGGGCGGCGTCTACGCGGAGCTCCTGCGCGACGTGCGTCTCGCTCTCGCCCCCGCCAGCGAGGAGACGGCCGCCCGGCTCCTGCGAGCCCTGCGCGGCGCGCCGCTCCTCGACGGCCTGCGTGGCAGACCGTCCGTGGACGTCCCTGCCGCGGCCCGCGCGCTCGCCGCACTCTCCCACTTCGCGGCCGCCCATCCCGAGCTCGCAGAGGTCGAGGTCAACCCGCTGCTCGTGACGCCGGCCGGCGCGGTGGGGCTGGACGCGCGGGTGGTTCTCCGTGGAGACTCCCGTCCGACATCCGATGGAGGTGCCCTTGAGCTGGAGCGGTGAGGTTGCGATCGTCGGGGCGTACGAGTCGCCGCGCCGCAAGGCGCCCGGGATGCACCCGTTCGAGATCCAGGCAGAGTGCGTCCTCGGTGCGCTCGCGGACGCCGGCTTGACGATGGCGGACGTCGACGGCTTCGCGAGCGCGTCCGGCCTCCCCGGTGAGGGCGGCGCCTGGATGGACATCTGCGAGGTGGCCGAGTGGCTCGGCATCCACCCGACCTACGTCGACTCGACCGACATCGGGGGCGCGGCGCCGATCTCGCACGCGGGCCACGCGGCCGCCGCGATCGCCACGGGCATGGCCGACGTGGTCGTGGTCAGCTACGCCGCCTGCTCCTACTCGGGGTCGGCGGACTTCGACACGCCGCCGCCCGGCTGGGGCCCCTTCGGCTACGAGGCCCCGTACGGCCTGACCACGGTGGCGAGCTACGCCCTGGCCGCCCAGCGCCACATGCACGAGTTCGGGACGACGCCCGAGCAGCTGGCGCAGATCGCGGTTCAGTGCCGGGCGAACGCCGCCGCCAACCCCGACGCCCGTTACCGCGACCCGCTGACCGTCGAGGACGTGCTCGCCTCGCCGATGATCGCGTCGCCGCTACACCGGAACGACTGCTGCGTCGTCACCGACTCGGGCGGAGCGATCGTCCTCACCGGCAAGAGCCGGGCGGCCTCCTGCCGCCGGGAGCCGGTCTGGCTGCTCGGTTTCGGCGAGGCGATCGGGCAGATGCAGATGAACCAGATGTGGCCGTTCACCGAGACGGTCGCGCGCACCTCGGGCCCGCGTGCGCTCTCGATGGCGGGCGTCACGCACGCGGACCTCGACTGCGCCCAGATCTACGACAGCTTCACGATCACGGTCATGGTCTGCCTGGAAGACCTGGGCTTCTGTGGCAAGGGCGAGGGCGGGCCGTTCGTGGAGAGCGGCGCGATCGCCCCCGGTGGCGCGCTCCCGATCAACACCGACGGCGGCGGCCTGTCCTCGAACCACCCCGGCCGGCGTGGCATCTTCACGCTGATCGAGGGAGTCAGGCAGCTGCGGGGGGAGAGCCCCGGAGTGCAGCTCCCCGACCCGAAGCTCGTGCTCTGCCACGGCACGGGCGGCTCCCTCTCGGCCACCGCGACCATGATCCTGGGGGTCTGAGCATGAGCGAGCACGAACGACCGCTGCCGGTGCTCGGGGACGAGCTTTCCCGCACGTACTGGGAGGCCGCGCGCGAGGGGCGCCTGCTCGTCCAGCGCTGCCGCGCCTGCGGCCAGCATCAGTTCTATCCGCGCGGCCACTGCACCCACTGCTTCGCTCCCACGCCCGAGTGGGTCGAGGCGCGAGGGACGGGCCGGCTGCACACGTTCTCCGTCGTCCACCGCACCGCCGAGGCCTCGTTCGCCGGCGACGTGCCGTACGTGTTCGGAATCGTCGAGCTCGACGAGGGGCCCCGTCTCACCGCGCGCGTCGTCGACACACCCCTCGAGGAGCTCTCCTGCGACATGCCCGTCCGCGTGGTGTTCACGGAGGCCACGGACGAGATCACGCTCCCCAACGTCACCAGAAGGGAGGCCTGATGGGACGGATCTATCTCGAGGACATCGAGGTCGGACAGGAGGTCGTAACCGCGCGCCGCACGGTCACGGAGGCCGACATCATGGCCTTCTGCGGCGTTTCCGGCGATTTCAACGCGCTCCACACGGACGAGCTGTTCGTGCGCGAGGAGACGCCGTTCCGGGGGCGGATCGCGCACGGCCTGCTCGTCCTCGCGATCTCGAGCGGCCTGCGCAGCGAGGGCGACGACTGGCACGTGATCGCCTACCTCGAGGAGCAGCGCCGCTTCGTCGCCCCCGTCTACCCGGGCGACACGATCCACGGGCGCTGGCGGGTGGAATCGACCCGCCGCTCGCGCTCGCGACCGGATACCGGCATCGTCACGCTCGCGGTCGAGGTGCTGAACCAGAACGGCGAGGTCGTCCAGAGCGGAACGGACGTCCTGCTCGTCGGGGCGCGGATGGAGGAGGCAGCATGACGCGGCTCCAGGGTCACGTCGCTCTGGTCACGGGAGCAGCCGGTGGCATCGGCTCGGCAACGGCCGAGCGTCTCGCCGAGGAAGGCGCGGCGGTCGCCTGCACCGACGTCGACGCCGCCGGGATCGAGGCGGTCGCGAAGCGGATCGAGACGGCGGGCGGGCGGGTACTCGGCGTCACGGCGCGCGCCGCGACGCTGGTGCCGGTGAGCGCGCCGAGGCCGACGCGGTGCGCGCCGCGATGAGCCAATGCG
>JBBILK010000116.1:0-6609 GCA_037444965.1 Actinomycetota bacterium
CCCGCCCGAGCCGAGCGCCTCGACCGCCTCCGGGGTCGCTTTCGGGAGGACGATCGCGTCGAGGTCGAGCCCGCCGAGCGCGGCCAGGTCGGCCTCCCACCACGGCGTCCCGACGCCGTTCAGGCGAACCGTCCGGGCGGGGCCGGAGCGCGGTCCGGCGAGGAGCCGGACGTCGAGCGCCCGCGCGTCGTCCTTCTCGGCCGGCGCGACCGCGTCCTCGAGGTCGGCGACCACGGCGTCGGCCTCCGACGCGAGCGCGCGGGTGAGCTTGCGCTCGTCGGAGCCGGGCGCGAAGAGGAGAGAGCGGGCGGTCTCGAGCGGCGCAGACGTGGCGCGGTCTATATGTCAGACATTCGCGCGGGTGTCAACCCGAGCGGGGTTGACAGCGAGCCGAAGGTCAGACATAAACACCGCACCCGATCCGGCGCACGAGGAGGTCGATAGCGTGAAGGCGGTACGGTTCCACGAGTTCGGCGGCTCGGACGTGCTTCGGCTCGAGGAGCTCGCCGACCCGAAGCCTGGCCCCGGAGAGGTCTCGATCAGGATTCGGGCGAGCGCGCTGAATCACCTCGACGTCGACGTCCGCGAGGGCGTCTCGCGGTTCCCGATCAACCTCCCGCACACGCTCGGGATCGAGGTGGCCGGCGACGTCGAGGAGGTCGGCCCGGGCGTCGAGGGCTTCGCGCCCGGCGACCGGGTCAACCCCTACATCATGGCCACCTGCGGCGAGTGCGGCTACTGCCGCACGGGCCGCGAGTCGCTCTGCCTCGCGCCGGGCTTCATCAGCTTCTCGACGGGCGGCGGCTACGCCGAGAAGCTGACCTGCCGGGCGCGCCAGCTCGTACGGATCCCCGACGCGGTCTCGTACGAGGACGCTGCGGCGCTCCAGGTCGCCTTCGCCACCTCGTGGCACATGCTCTTCACCCGCGGGCAGCTCCGGGCGGGCGAGACCGTGATGATCAACTCCGTCGGGAGCGGCATCGGCTCCGCCGCGGTGCAGCTCGCGAAGCTCGCCGGCGCCTTCGTGATCGGCAACGCGTCGAGCGACGAGAAGCTCGAGCGGGCGAAGGAGCTCGGGCTGGACGCCGGCATCAATCACGCAACCGAGGACGTCGTCGCGCGCGTCATGGAGATCACCGGCTCCGGCGCCGACCTCGTCTACGAGCACGTCGGCGGCGAGCTCTTCCAGAAGGGGCTCGACTCGCTGAAGAAGGACGGGCGCCTCGTCATCTGCGGCGGCCACTCCGGGGAGGTCGTGCCCTTCGACATCATCCCCTTCTTCCGCATGCAGAGGAGCATCATCGGCTCGTTCGTGTACACGAAGGCGGAGGTCGAGACCTGCTTCGACCTCGCCGCCCGCGGCCGCATCAAGCCGCTCGTCCACACGACGTTCCCGCTCGAGCAGGCGAAGGAGGCGATGGAGCTGATGGAGCGCCGCGAACACTTCGGAAAGCTCATTCTCGTTCCCGGCTCTGCCGGGAACGAGAATGAGTTAGTAGAGCGGGAGGGGGTCGCATGAGGCGCCTCGGGGTCGACGTCGGCGGGACGTTCACCGACCTGATCTACGTCGACGACGAGTCGGGTGAGATCCACGTCCACAAGCTCCCCACGACACCGGAGGACCCTTCGCAGGGCACGGTGCGGGGGATCGAGGACGTTGCTAACGCGGCAGGGCGAAGCCCGGCCGCGCTGGAGCAGGTGTTCCACGGGACGACGATCGCGACGAACATCGTGATCGAGCACTCGGGCGCGAAGGTCGGGATGATCACGACCGAGGGCTACCGGGACATCCTCCACATCGCCCGGCACAAGAAGCCCCTGAACTTCTCGATCTACCAGGACCTCCCGTGGCAGCGGTACCCGATCGTGCGCCGCCGCTACCGCCTGACGGTGCCGGAGCGGATCACGAAGGACGGCTCCGTGCTCGTCCCGCTCGACGAGGAACGGGCGCGCGAGCAGGTCAGGAGGCTGAAGGAGGCAGGCGTCGAGGCCGTGGCCGTCTGCTTCCTGTTCTCGTTCCTGAACCCGAAGCACGAGAAGCGGGTGGCGGCGATCGTGCGGGAGGAGTTCCCCGAGGCCTTTCTCTCGGTCTCCTCGGAGGTCTTGCCGCAGTACCGCGAGTACGAGCGCTTCTCGACCGTCTGCCTCAACGCCTACGGCGGCCCGAAGGTGGCGACCTACGTGCGGCGGCTCGAGGAGGAGCTCCGCGGGCTGGGGGTGAAGACGGGGATCCACCTGATGACCTCGGCGAGCGGCGTCTCGACGGCGGAGGCGGCGACGGCCCGGCCGGTCAGCTTGCTCATGTCGGGGCCGGTCGCCGGCGTCGTCGGCGGCATCTGGGCCGGGAAGCAGGCGGGCTACGAGAACGTGATCACGCTCGACGTGGGCGGCACGTCGGCCGACATCGGCCTCGCGCAGGAGGGGCGGCTGCGCATGAAGCACCTGCTCGACACGAAGGTCGGCCCCTACCAGGCGATGATCCCGATGGTCGACGTCGACACGATCGGCGCCGGCGGCGGCTCGATCGCCTACGTCGACCAGGGCGGCATCTACCGCGTCGGGCCGCGCTCCGCCGGCGCCGATCCCGGCCCCGCGGCCTACGGGCGCGGCGGCACGGAGCCGACGGCGACGGACGCGATGGTCAACCTCGGCTGGCTCTCGCCGGAGGACTTCCTCGGCGGCGGCATGAGGCTCCGGCCCGAGCTCGCGCGGAAGGCCTTCGAGGAGGGCCCGGCGGCCGCGCTCGGGATGTCGGTGGAGGAGGCGTCGATGGGCGCCGTCCAGATCCTGACGCACTCGATGGTGCAGTCGATCGAGGAGAACTCCGTCCGCAAGGGCTACGACCCGCGCGACTTCGCTCTCGTCGCCGAGGGCGGCGCGGGGCCGCTGTTCGCCGCCCAGATCGCGCTCGAGGTGGGGACGCCGTACGTGCTCGTCCCACCCTATCCGGGCGTGACGGCGGCGATGGGGCTGCTCGCGACCGACATGGTCTACGAGTACGCGATGACGACCTACCAGCGCCTCTCGAAGCTCGACGGGCCCGCGATGCAGCTCGCGTTCGAGGAGCTCGAGGAGCGGGCGATCGCCCAGCTCGAGGCCGACGGCATCCCCGCCGACCGGATCGTGATCCAGCGCGTCGCCGAGTGCCGCTACCTCGGCCAGGGCTACGAGCTCCGCGTCGACGCCGGGCCCGGGATGATCGACCACGACTGGGTCGCGAAGCTCCGCGCCGACTTCCACGACGTCCACGAGCGCGAGTACTCGCGCCGGTTCGAGGAGTCGGACATCGAGATCCCGAACATCCGCGTCCGGGGGGTCGGGCTCCAGCCGCCGCTCCAGACGCCGGAGGTCGAGCACGGCGGCGACTCGGCGGAGGCGGCGCTCACGCGCGAGAGCGACGCCTGGTTCCGCGTCGACGGCACGCTGCGCCCGGTGCCGACGCGCTACTACGACCGGACGAAGCTCCGGGCGGGGAACCGCCTGCACGGGCCCGCGATCGTCAACCAGTACGACTCGACGACCGCGATCCCGCCGGGGATCTCGGCCCATGTCGACCGGTTCGGGAACATCGTGATCGAGGTCGGTCTCTCGGCGGAGGCGGAAGCCATCTCGGGACTGCAGCCAGAGATGGCTAACCACGCTCCGACCGGAGGGAGGAGCGTGGCATGAGCGTCATGGAGTACGCGGTCGGCCGCCAGCCCGGGCCGCCGGCCCGCAAGCGCGTCGAGGTCGACCCGGTCACGCTGCGCGTGCTCGGCGGCGCCTTCCACGCGATCGCGAAGGAGATGGCGGGAGTGCTCTTCCGCATGAGCTACTCGTCGATCATCCGCGAGTCGGAGGACCTCGGCGCCGGCATCTTCGACGCCGAGGGACGCGAGTTCTGCGAGTCCGACTCGACGCCGATGCACATCGGCTCGCTGCCGTGGTACATCCGCGGCTTCCTGCACACGCTCGGCGGGGCCGGCGAGATCGAGGAGGGGGACGTGATCGTCCACAACCACCCCTACCTCGGCGCCTCGCACACGCCGGACGTGGCCGTGGCGGTGCCGATCTTCCACGACGGCGAGCTGCTCGGCTTCGCGGCGGTGACCGCGCACGTCCTCGACGTCGGCGGCTCGTTCCCGGGGATCAACGCGGACGCGTTCGACGTCTACGCCGAGTCGAAGCTCTACAACGGGCTGCGCTGGTACCGCCGCGGCGAGCTGAACGAGGACCTCGACCGGATGATCTTCGAGAACGTCCGGACGGAGACGATGAACCGCGGCGACATGAACGCGATGCTCGCCGCCTGCCAGCTCGGGCGCGACCGCTTCCTCCGGCTCGTCCAGCGCTACGGGGTCGACATCGTGATGAGCGCCGGGTACGACTGGATGGACTACTCGGAGCGGATGCTCCGGGCCGAGATCGCGAAGATCCCCGACGGCGTCTACGAGGCGCCCACCGGCTGGCTCGACGACGACGCCCGCAATCGTGGCGTCAGGCTGCGCGTCGAGACGAAGGTGATCGTCGAGGGCGACGAGATCACGATCGACCTGACCGGCTCGAACCACGAGGTGCCGACCGGCTACAACGTGCCCTTCGAGGGCTCGCTCCTCGTCGGCGCCTACTACGTCGTGCGCACGATCCTGCTCGACGAGGCCGTCTTCCCGGAGCACGTGCCGCAGAACGACGGCTGCTTCCGGCCGGTGAAGGTGATCGCGCCGAAGGGCTCGATCTACAACCCGAGCTTCCCGCGCGCCTGCTTCTCGCGCTTCTGCCAGGTGCAGCGTGTCGTCGACAACACGATCCTCGCGCTCGCCGAGCCGCTGCCGGACCAGGTCTGCGGGGGCAACTCGGCGGGCGTCCACTTCTGCTCCTACTCCGGCTTCCTCGAGGAGACGGGCGAGTACTGGATCTACCTCGAGGTGAACGAGGGCTCCTACGGCGGGCGCCACGGCAAGGACGCGCTCGACTCGGTCGACAACCTGATGGCGAACACGCGGAACAACCCGATCGAGGAGCTCGACATGCGCTTTCCCGTCCGCTGCGACCAGTACGAGCTCCGTCCCGAGCCGGCGGCGCCCGGGAAGTGGCGCGGCGGGATCGGGATCGTCCGGCGGAACCGGTTCCTCGTCGACGGCACCTACTCCTGCGAGGGCGACCGCCAGCACGACCCCCCGCGCGGCGTCTTCGGCGGCTGGGACGGGCTCGTCGCCTGGTGCCGCAAGAATCCGGACACCGCGCAGGAGGAGTACCTCGAGGCCAAGGTGACGGGGATCCCGTTCAAGGCGGGCGAGGTGATCGAGTTCCGCGTCCCGAGCGCCGCTGCGTACGGCAACCCCCTCGAGCGGGCCCCCGAGCAGGTGCGCGAGGACGTGCTCGACGACTTCACGACGATCGCGCTCGCCCGCGACGCGTACGGGGTCGTCTTCGCGGACGAGCAGACGCTCGAGATCGACGCGGAGGCGACGGCGAGGCTCCGGGCCGAGCTTGCCGCGAGCCCGAGGTACGGCTCGCTGACCGACTACTACCGCGAGCACGGGCTGCCGCGCTACAACCCGCCGGCCTCGGTCGCCGGCAACCGGGAGTTCGGGCTCGAGTGAGCGCCCGGCCCGAACCCGAGCGCAAGGCTCAGGGTGTGCTCCGGGCGATCGAGCGGCCGGCGGGCCCGATGGCGGTCCGCCGCGTCCGCAAGGCGTACGAGCAGGTGGCCGACCAGCTACGGGCGCTGATCATGGACGGGAAGCTCGCACCGGGCGAGCGGCTCCCGAACGAAGCGCTGCTCGCCCGGGAGTTCGGGGTCAGCCGGGCGACCGTGCGCGAGGCGCTCCGCGTGCTCGCCGCGCAGAACCTGCTTCGGACCGCGAAAGGAGCCGGCGGCGGCAGCTACGTCACGCTTCCCACGGTCGACCACATCTCCGAGTTCCTGCGCTCGAATATCAACCTCCTGACGGACTCGAAGGACGTGACGCTCGAGGAGCTGATCGAGGCCCGTGAGCTGCTCGAGGTGCCGGCGGCGCGCCTCGCCGCCGTGAGGCGCGACCAGGCGGACCTCGAGCACCTGCGGGCCACGATCCCGCCCGATCCGCTCGGCCTCGACAGCCAGGAGCAGTTCGCGTACAACAAGGACTTCCACTCGGTCGTGATCGAGTGCTCCCGGAACACGCTGCTCTACATCGCGGCGCAGCCCGTGTTCTCGACGCTGCAGACCCACCTCGCGCGCTCGACGCTCGGCCGCCGCTTCCACGCGGCGATCAACGAGCAGCACCGGCTGATCGCGGAGGCGATCGAGGCAGCGGACGCCGGCGCGGCGGGGGCCGAGATGCATCGCCACCTCGAGTTCCTCGCCCCCTTCTACGAGAAGGCCTGGCGGGACCTCCGGCGCGGCGCGCGCGCCGGGGGCTGAGAGGATGGCCGTGCGGCGCCTCGTCGTCGCCGTCGCGGTCGCCGTCGCCGTCCTGGCGGCGGGAGCCGCACCGGCCGCGGCGGCCGCGCCGGGGAAGGCCAAGATCTGGTTCGCGCCGCTGCCGCCCGATCAGCCGGGCAGCGACGCGTCGTTCGTCGGCTCGGAGGACTTCATGGCGCTCTTCTCGAAGCAGGCGCCGTGGAAGCGGGCCGCCGGCCGCGTCT
>JBBILK010000116.1:6637-7999 GCA_037444965.1 Actinomycetota bacterium
CGCCCGCGGCGCGACGGACGCCTGGCTCCGGCGCGCCGTCGCCGACCTGAAGCGGCGCGGGATCGCGCTCGCCGTCGAGGAGGGGCCGCTCCGCCCGACCGAGGACTGTGGCCTCTTCATCGAGGGCTTCGCCGGAGACGAGGGGGTCGCGGTGGCCCAGCGGGTGAAGGACGCCGGCGGCACGCTCCGCTACCTCGCCTACGACGAGCCCTTCTACTACGCGAGCCTCTACGACGGGCCGCGGGCGTGCCACTGGTCCGCGGAGCGCATCGCCACGGAGGTCGCCGCCTACAACGACGAGATCCGGGGCGTGTTCCCAGGGCTCCGGTTCGGCGACACCGAGCCGCTGACCTCGGCCGCCGACGTGCCGCGGTTCGAGGAGTGGATCGACACGTACCGGCGGGTGACCGGCGAGGCGCTCGCGTTCTTCCACGTCGACGTCGGCTACTACCTCCCCGACTGGCCCGCGCTCGTGGCCGAGCTCGAGCGGTTCGCTCGCTCGCGCGGGGTGCCCTTCGGCGTCATCTACATGGGCGATCCCGATGACGCCTCGGACGCGGCCTGGCTCGCCCGCGCCCAGGAGCGCTTCGAGCGGTACGAGACGGAGGGCGGCGGCCGCCCCGACCACGCCGTGCTGCAGTCCTGGCACGACCGCCCCGACCGCCTGCTGCCGGAGGGCAATCCGGCGAGCTACACGAGCCTGATCAACCGCTACGCACGCCCGCGGCCCGCGCTCTCCGTCGCGGTCGACGACGGCCGTGTGACGGGACGGCTCGTCGACGCCCGCAGGCGGCCGCTCCCCGGACGGCGGGTGAACCTCGTCGTGGTGCCGCGCTACCAGGGCTCGCCGGTCCCGGGTGGGCCGCTCCTCTCCCGGACGGTCACGACGGACGCCGCCGGCAGGTTCCAGGCGACGGTTCCGGCGTCCTCGATCGGCGTTCTCGTCGAGGCCCGCTACGCGGGCGCCAGGAGCCTCTGGCCTGCGTACGCCGCAGCCGCCGTGGGACCGGCAGGCCTGAACGTCGCGCTCGGCCGGCCGGTGACGGCGTCGGCCGAGGCCCAGGGAGCCGCCGAGCTCGCGGTCGACGGGCGCTACGAGACGATCTGGGGAGCAGGCGACGACGCGCCCCAGTGGATCGAGATCGACCTCGGCGGGGTGGTCTCGGTCGGCCAGATCCGGCTGCTGACCGCGCAGTACCCGGCGGGCGAGACGCATCACGTCGTGCTCGGCCGCGGCACCGACGGGTCTCTTCGCGTCCTCGTCGAGTTTCGCGCCGTCACCGACGGGGGTCAGCTCCTCGAGCACACGCCGCCCGCGCCGTGGACGGGAATCCGCGCCATCCGCGTCGAGACGCGCTCGAG
>JBBILK010000117.1:0-7972 GCA_037444965.1 Actinomycetota bacterium
GCGCATCCCTGGACCTCCCGCCGGCCCTTCGTAGCGGATCACGACGACGTCGCCGGGCTCGACCTCACCGGCCTTGACGGCAGCGAAGCAGTCGGGCTCGGAGTCGTAGACCTTCGCCGGCCCTTCGTGGTGCATCCGCCCGTGCCCGGCGAGCTTGATCACGCAGCCGTCGGGCGCCAGGTTGCCCCTCAGGATGGCGAGCCCACCGCGCGGCTTCACGGGCCTGTCGATCGTCGCCACGACCTGCTGGCCGGGCGTCTCCCTCGCGTCCTCGGCAACCTCGGCCAGCGTGCGGCCGTCGACGGTGAGCGCGTCGCCGTCGACGAGGCCCCGGCGCAGCAGCTCGCGGCCGACGAGCCCGAGGCCGCCGGCCGCGTAGACGTCGGTCGCGACGAAGCGCCCCCACGGCTTCATGTCCGCGATCACCGGCGTGCGCTCGAGGATCGCGTCGAAGTCGTCGATCGTCAGCGGAACGCCGAGCTCCCGGGCGACCGCCAGGAGATGCAGGACGCCGTTGGTGGAGCCACCCATGGCGGCGATCGAGGCGATCGCGTTCTCGAAGGCGCTGCGGGTGAGGATCTGCGAGGGCCGGATGTCCTTGCGGACGAGCTCCATGACCGCCCGCCCCGCCTGCTCGGCCGCCAGCTCCTTGGCCGGGTGCAGCGCCGGGATCGCGTTCATGCCGCCGGGAGAGAGCCCGATGAACTCGAGGATCGTCGACATCGTGTTCGCCGTGAACTGCCCGCCGCAGGCGCCCGCCCCGGGGCAGGCGACCGACTCGAGCTCGTGCAGCTCGGCCGGCGTGATCTTGCCGGCGGCGCAGGCGCCGATCTGCTCGTAGACGTCCTGGATCGTGACGTCCCGCCCGCCGAGCTGGCCCGGCGCGATCGTGCCGTTGTAGAAGCAGAGGCCGGGGAGGTCGAGCCGGGCGAGCGCCATCATCGCGCCCGGCATCGTCTTGTCGCAGCCGACGAGGCACACGAGCCCGTCCAGCAGGTGCCCTCGCACCACGAGCTCGATCGAGTCGGCGATCACCTCGCGGGAGACGAGCGAGCAGCGCATGCCCGTCGTCCCCATCGAGACGCCGTCCGAGACCGAGATCGTGTTGAACTCGATCGGCGTTCCCCCGGCGGCGCGGATGCCCCTCTTCACGTGCTGGGCCAGCTCGCGCTGGTTCAGGTTGCACGGCATCGTCTCGATCCACTCGGTGGCGACGCCGACGAGCGGCTTCGCGAGGTCGTCGTCGCTGAAGCCGACGGCCTTGAGCATCGCGCGCGCGCCGGCGCGCTCGTAGCCGTCGGTGAGCGCACGGCTCTGCCGCTTGGCGGGGTCGGAGGGCTTCGCGTACGGGTCGGTGGGGGCGCGCGTGATCGTGGTCATGGGCGGAGTCTAGGACGGCGAGCCTCTAGGCTGCCGTGGTCTTGGACCAGGAACGCGGCTCGAGGCCGGACGGCATCCCTCCCCCGGAAGACGATGCGGACGAGCAATCCCGCGGGCGGTGGCTCGCCCGTCTCGAGATCTACGGGGCGATCCTCATGGCCTTCGCCACGATCGCGACCGCCTGGGCCTCGTACCAGTCTGCCCGCTGGGACGGAATCCAGGCCCTTCGCTACGGCCAGTCCGGGGCCGCGCGGCTCGAGTCGACGCGGGCAACGGCGAGAGGGGATCAGCTGAGAACGATCGACGTGACGCTCTTCTCGCAGGCCCTCGATGCATACGGCGCCGGGGACGAGAGGCTGACCGGCTTCTACGTCGAGCGCTTCCGCGACGAGTTCAGGCCCGCGTTCGACGCCTGGCTCGCGACCGAGCCGCGCACGAACCCGGACGCTCCTCCCAGCCCGTTCTCGCTGCCCGAGTACCAGGTCGCCGAGCTCCAGCGCGCTGACGAGCTCGTCCGCGCGGCGACGGCGCTGAAGGAGGAGGCCCTCGAGGCGAATCAGCGCTCGGACAACTACGTGCTCGCGGTGGCCGTCTTCGCCGCGGCGCTCTTCTTTGCCGGAGTCGGCTCCCGCGTTGCGTCGGCGCGGGCTCGGGTCGCCCTGCTCGGCGTCGCCACCCTGGGCTTCGTCGCGAACGCGGCCTGGGTGGCGACGTTCCCCGTAACCGTCTCGATCTGAGGATGGCGGCCCCGGAGACAGCGGGAACCTCCGCCGGCGCGCGGTTCGAGGCTTGGCTCGCGACCCACCGCATCGAGTTCGTCTCGATGGTCGTGATCGCGCTCGCGACGATCGGCGTCGCCTGGGCCGGCTACCAGGCCGCACGCTGGGGCGGGGTGGCGGCGTCCGAGTTCGCCGAGGCGAACGCCGCCCGCCTCGAGGCTGTCAGGGCCTCCACCCGCGGCGGCGCCCAGACCCAGGTCGACGTCGTTCTCTTCGCGAAGGCGGCCGACGCGTTCGCCGCCGACCGGCAGGAGCTCTACGACTTCTACGTCGAGCGGTTCCGTCCGGAGTTCAAGCTCGCATTCGACGCCTGGCTGGCGACCGATCCGCTCGAGAACGCGGATGCGCCACGAAGCCCGTTCGACCTGCCCGAGTACCGGGTCAGGGAGCTCCAGCGCGCCGGGGAGCTCGACTCGGCCGCGGAGATCGCAGCAGCGCACGGCAAGGACGCCATCCAGCGAAGCAGCAACTACGTGCTCGCGATCGTGCTCTTCGCGTCGGCCCTCTTCATCTGCGCGATCAGCCCGAGGCTCTCCGGCGGACGGCTCAGGATCGGCCTGCTCGCGCTCGGCAACGCCGTATTCGTCGCGACCTCGGTCTGGCTCGCGACAATGCCGGCGACCGTGTCGCTCTGAGAGACCCGGCAAAGGCTCAGACGCCTGGCTCGGCCGCGATCCGCCCCGCGTCGATCGCCTCGAGGAGCCGAGCGTGGTCGGCCTCGTTGACGTGCGCGTAGGTCTCGGCGAACGTCGCGACGGCCCGGTCGAGCGTCTCGTTCTCCCCGACGTAGGAGGCCATCGCGATCCGGTCTCCGGAGCGGGCGTGCCCCCGGGCGAGCGTCCAGCCGCACGCCTCCCCGTAGACGCGCAGACCGACAGGCGTCACGCGGGAGATGTCGATCGAGGACTTCCCGTCCCAGAGCTGGCGGACGTAGTAGTCGCGCTCCGTCCCGTCCCAACCCACCACGGTGAACCAGCCGAGCAAGGCATCGCTCGCGGCCTGCATGTAGCGCTGCCCCTCGACGACCCGGCGCCCCTGCGACTCGTAGGTAGACGGAGTGCTGTAGGGCTCGAGCACCGACCGTGTCGCCTCCTTGATCTGGAGCAGGAGCGGATCGCTCGTGTCGCGCCCCATGAACAGGGTGACCCATGCCCTCGTACCGACGCTGCCGACGCCGACGACCTTGCGCGCCGCGTGCACGAACCGGTACCGCTCGACCAGCGCCTTCAGGTGCGGCAGCAGGCCCTCCCGGTACTGCAGCAGGGCGGCCTGCATGGTCTCGACGTAGCGGCTGCGCTGCTCCGGGTCGAGGAGCTCTTCGACAGGGACGAGGGTGGGCGGCTGGCTCACGAAGCGGAGCTCCCCGCTCACGGTCTCGACGAGCCGGTCGAAGGCGCTGAGGTGGTCTCGCCGTAGCGCCTTGCGGATGTTGCGCCTCGCTTCCTTCCCGGTCTTCGCGTCCGCGGCGGCCGACAGCTTGGCCTCGAGCTGCTTGGCCGGGAGGCGCGCGTACCAGACCTCGAGATCGCGCATCTCCGCGAACTCGAGCAGCGCCTCTCGGTATGCCCGAACGGTCGCAAGGACGGCGATCTCGCGTTCTGCCGCCGGAAAACCGAGCTCACGGCCCGCGATCTCGACGCTGGCGGCGAGCCGCTTGAGATCCCACTCGATTGGTCCGGGCAGCGTCTCGTCGAAGTCGTTGAGACCGAAGATCAGCGCCCGCTCAGGGGTCGCGAAGAGGCCGAAGTTCATCAGGTGCGCGTCGCCGCACAGTTGTCCGTGGAGACCCGAGACGGCCGTGCCGGCTAGATCTGCGGCCATCACCGCAGCCGAACCGCGGTAGAACGCAAACGGCGAGGACGCCATCCGGCCGTACCTGATCGGCACCAGCTCCGGCATCCGCTCCGCCGACTGCGCCTCGAGGATCGCGACCGGGTCGTGCCGGGCCTCGGGGGGAGACCAGGCCCCGTGCCGGGAGTGCGGAACCTCGCGCCGGAGCTCGCGCCCCCGCGCGACGCTCTCCTTGACCGTCCGGCGCGGCAGGTACTCCGGGTTGGGGAGGCGGATGTCAGTGGTCATCGCGACAGCGTCGCCGGCAGGGCACCGGCCGCGGGGAATCGTAGTCGCCGACGATCAGGTGTCCGCGCAGCACGCGGCGATCGTACGGCAGGAGGACGGGGCCTCATCGTGTGTGACCGCGGCTCGTCGAGCGGGATGTTCGTCAACGGGGTCCGCGTCACCGACCGGACCGCGCTGCACGGCGACGGGCAACTCCGGATCGGAGCGACCGTGCTCCGCGTCTCGATCGTCAGCGAAGCGCCGCCGCCCAGGGGCCCCCTGGAAGTGGCTGGCGATCGTCGCCGGCGCGCTGACGATCGCGGCGCTCGGTGCGGCTCTCGCCGTCGTCTTTACGGGGCGCCGACCGCGCCGGTGGCGAGTCCCGAGCGAGATCCGCGGGTCGTGCGCCACGCAGACGGACATGAACCCTCAGGATCTCGGGTCAGGCCGCCGCTTCGAGCGGCCCGGCGCCCGACGGCGTGACCGCGAGCCGGAGCACGCGGGCGTCGGCGAAGCGCTCCATCAGCTCGCCCGCGCACGTGCCGGCGTCCGCCTCGCGCGCCCAGACGATCACGGTCGGGCCGGAGCCGGAGATCGTTGCTCCCACTGCGCCGGCCGGGGGCTCGGCCCGGATCGGCTCGTACACCGGCGAGAGCGGCCCGCGGTAAGGCTCGTGGAGACGGTCGGCGAACGCCTCCGCCAGGAGCTCGCGGCGGCCCGACGCGAGCCCCGCGCCGAGGAGCACGGCCCGCCCGACCGTGAACGCGGCGTCGGCGTGCGGGACCTTCGCAGGCAGCGCGCTCCGCGCCGCAACGGTCTCGACCCGGACGAGCGGGATCACCGCGATCGGGACGAGCGGGAGCGTCTCCGCGACCCGGGCCACCCGCTGCCGGCCGTCGCATGACCACGTGACGCAGACGCCGCCGGCGAGCGCCGCCGCGAGGTTGTCCGCGTGGGGCTCGAGCTCGAGGCCGACCTCGAGCAGCTCCTCCACGGCCGGCGGACGGTCGAGGTGGAGCGTCGCAGCGAGGAGGCCGAGCGCGATCGTGGCCGCGCTCGAGCCGAGGCCGCTCTCGAGCGGGATCCGGTTGGCGAACCGGAAGCGTTTCCCGGCGACGGGCGCGATCAGCGCGAATGCACGCAGCCCGAGGTGGTCGGGGCCGAGCGGGACCTCGCCCTCGCCCTCGCCCTCGACCTCGACTCCCTCGCCCTCCTCGACGGCGAGCTCGTTCCAGAGGTCGAGGGCCGCCCCGGCGCAGTCGAAGCCGGGCCCGAGGTTGGCCGTGGTCGCCGGGGCGCGAACGCTGATGGGTAGCTTCACTAGAGATCTCCGGAGGAGATCTCTGCGATCGCGTCCGGGTCGGGGTCGACCGCGACGGGGGGCGAGGTCACGCGCTCGACGGCGGCCGGGTCCTTGAGCCCGTGGCCGGTGATCACGCAGACGACGCGCGCGCCCCGTTCCGGCCGGATCCGCTCGAGGGCCGCGATCCCGGCGGCGCTCGACGGCTCGCAGAAGACGCCTTCCGTGTGTGCGAGGCGCTCCCACGCCTCGAGGATCTCCGCGTCCGGGACGGAGACGACGGAGGCCGCCGCCCGTCTGACGGCGTCCTCGACCTGGGCGCGATGTACCGGGTCGGCGATCCGGATCGCGCTCGCGAGCGTGGTCGGCCGCTCCGCCGACTCGCCGGAGACGATCCGCGGCATCCCGCCGCCCCACTCCTCGAAGCCCCTCACGTAGGCGACGGTGTTGCCTCCGCCCCCGTACGGGAGGGCGAGGACGTCGGGGACGCCGCCGAGCTCCTCGGCGATCTCGAACGCGGCCGTCTTCTGGCCCTCGATCCGGTAGGGGTTGACGGAGTTGACGATCGCGTGCGTGCCTCGCTCCCCGAGCTCCCGTGCCGCGGTCAGGGCCTCGTCGAACGAGCCCCGCACCTCGAGGACCTGCGCGCCGACCGCGCGCGCCTGCATGAGCTTTCCCAGCGCGACCGCGCCCGCGGGCTGCAGGATCACCGCCGCGAGGCCGGCGCGGGCGGCGTAGGCGGCGGCGGACGCAGCCGTGTTCCCGGTCGAGGCGCAGATCACGGCCTGCGCCCCGTCGGCGAGCGCCTTCGTGACGGCGATCGTCATGCCGCGGTCCTTGAAGCTCCCGGTCGGGTTCATGCTCTCGAGCTTCAGCCAGAGCTCGATCCCGAGCCGCTCGGAGAGCCGCGGCGCGAAGACGAGCGGGGTCGAGCCCTCGCCCATCGTGACCACCGGTGTGCCCGGCGCGAGCGGAAGCCGGTCCCGGTAGCGCTCCGCGAGCACGGCGGTCATCCGAGACCGGTGAAGCCGCGGTCGGAGATGACGGCGAGGCGCGTCGGCTGCCCGTGGGTCTCCGGCAGGGCCGCGATCTCGGCAAGCGCCGCCTCGACGGCGCCCGCCGGCGCCTCGTGGGTGACGACATGGAGGGCGGCGCCCTCGGGGGTCTCGTGCTGGATCAGCCGCGCGACCGAGACGCCGTGGGCCGCCAGGCGCTCCGCGACGTGGGCAAGCACGCCCGCCCGGTCGTCGACCTCGACCCGCAGGTAGTACGGCGACTCGAGCTCCCCGGGCGGCAGCTTCGCGAGCGTGCGCCAGGCCGCGTCGTCCTGGAGGAAGCCGGTTCCGGTCGTTCCGATCACCGAGACCATGTCGGCGATCACGGCGGAGGCCGTCTCGATCCCGCCCGCGCCGGGCCCCTCGAGCGTGATCTCGCGGATCGCGTCGCCCTGCAGCATGACCGCGTTGAACGCGCCCTCGACGGCGGCGAGCGGGTGGTGGCGGTCGACGAGCGCCGGGTGGACGCGGACGTCGACGGCGCCGTCGACGAGCGTCGCCTCCCCGATCAGCCGGACGACCATGCCCATCTCGCGCGCGGCCGCGATGTGCCCGGGGACGATCGACTCGATCCCTTCGTAGGCGACGTCCGCGAGCGTCACGCGGGACCCGAACGCGATCATCGCGAGGATCGCCATCTTCGCGGCCGCGTCGGCGCCGGAGACGTCGTCGGTCGGGTCCGACTCGGCGAAGCCGAGCCGCTGCGCCTCGGCGAGCGCCTCCCCGTAGGTCGACCCCGACTCCATCCTCGTGAGGATGTAGTTGGTCGTGCCGTTCACGATCCCGAGCACGCGGTGGACGTTCGAGACCACGAGCGCCTCCCGCAGGACCTTGATCACGGGGATCGCCGCGCAGACCGACGCCTCGAAACGAAGCTGCACCCCGGCGGCGGAGGCGGCCGGGAAGAGCTCGGCCGAGCGCTGCGCGATCAGCTGCTTGTTCGCGGTCACGACCGGCTTGCCCGCCGCGAAGAGCCCGAGCACGTACTCCCGTGCCGGCTCGATCCCGCCCATCACCTCGGCGACAACGGCGATCTCCCGGTCGTCCCGGATCTCGGCAAAGTCGGTCGTGAGCACGCCGGGCGCCGCCTCGAACCCGCGCTCCTTGCCCGGATCCCGCACGAGCGCCTTGACGACGCGCAGGCGGTGCCCGGTCGCCCGCTCGATGTCGTCCGCGTTCTCGGTGAGGAGCCGGTTGACGGCTGCGCCGACCGTCCCGTAGCCGAGCAGCGCGACCGGGACGTCGACGGAAGCCAACTACGACCCCGGCTTCGCCATCAGGCTGCGCAGCTCCTCGCCGACCTTCTCGATCAGCAGGTTTCGCTGCTCGGCCCGCACGCGCTTCAGGTTCGCCTCGCCCTCCTCCATCTCGGCGATCCTCTCCTTCGCGAACTGCCCGCT
>JBBILK010000118.1:0-7931 GCA_037444965.1 Actinomycetota bacterium
CGACCTGGGCGCCGAGCTCCGGCTCGAGCCGCGAGCAGACGGCCAGGAGCTCCTCTATGCGCGCTCGAAGCTCGTCGTCGACTCGGCCGCCGCGGGCGTGAGGCAGCCGTTCGACGTCGTCCACCTCGACACGCGGGACGAGGAGGGACTCGAGCGGGAGTGCCTGCTCGCCCGCTCGCTCGGCCTGGGCGGCAAGATGTGCATCCACCCCGCGCAGGTCCCGGTCGTCAACCGGGCGTTTGCGCCGAGCGAGGAGCAGCTCGCCTGGGCGAGGCGCGTCGTCGCCGCCTACGAGCAGGGGATCCACGACGGCCGCGGGGCCGTCGCGCTCGAGGGCGCCCTCGTCGACCTCCCGGTGGTCGAGCGGGCGCGGGCATTCCTCTCGATGGACAGAAGGGAGCACGGATGACGGACGGAACGGTGACCGCGCCGAAGGTGTGGCGCGGCCGCTTCTACGAGGACTTCGACGTCGGCGACGTGTTTCGCAGCCGCCTCGGTCGGACGATCACCGAGGTCGACAACGTCTGGTTCACGCTGCTGACGCTGAACACGAACCAGATGCACTTCAACACGCCCTACACCCAGGGCACGCGCTTCGGGCAGCCGCTCGTCAACTCGACGTTCACGCTCGCGCTCGTCACCGGCATGACCGTCCCCGACACGAGCGAGAACGCGACCGCGAACCTCGCCTGGACGGAGATCAAGCTCCCGAAGCCGGTCTTCGTCGGTGACACGCTCTGGGCCGAGAGCGAGATCCTCGAGAAGCGGGAGTCGAGGTCGAACCCGAACGTCGGTATCGTCGCGATGCGCTGCCGGGGCATCAACCAGCGGCACGAGGTCGTGATCGAGTTCAGGCGGACGTTCATGGTGTACAAACGCGACGCACCCGAGGTGACGGACACGTTCCCGGTCACCGACGAGGCCTGGACGGTTTGAGATGACCGTGGCCGAGCGACTTGCCGCCTTCGCGATCGGCCTCGCCTTCGAGGAGATCCCTGCGGATGTCGTCGAGGTGGCGAAGCTCCACCTGCTCGACACGCTGGGCTGCGGGCTCGCGGCACACGGGCTCGGCCTCGCCACGGAGGGCCGCACCGCGATGGCGGAGCTCGGCGGCGAGCCGCAGGCGACGGTGATCGGGCTCGACCGGTCCCTGCCCGCCCCGAACGCGGCGTTCGCGAACGCGATGCTCTGCCACGGGCTCGACTTCGACGACACGCACGCCGACTCGATCAGCCACGTCTCGACGGTCACCTGCCCGGCCGCGCTCGCGGCCGGCGAGGCGGCGGGCGCGGACGGCCGCGAGACGCTGGTCGCGATCGTGGCCGCAAACGAGATCGTGACGCGGCTTGGGATGGCCGCCTCGAGCCGGTTCCACGAGCGCGGCTTCCACCCGACCGCGATCTGCGGCATCTTCGGCGCAACAGCCGCCGCCGCGCGGCTCGGCGGACTCGGCCCCAACGCCGCCGCGAGCGCGCTCGGCCTCGCCGGCTCGATGGCCGCCGGGATCTTCGCCTTCCTCGAGGACGGCACTCAGACGAAGCCGCTCCACCCCGCCTGGGCTGCGCACGGCGGCCTCGTCGCCGCCCGGCTCGCCGCGCTCGGCGCGGAGGGGCCGCCGTCGGTGATCGAGGGGAAGTTCGGCCTCTACCATGCCTTCGTCGGCGCCGGCAAGGGCGAGATCGACGTCGAGACGCAGCTGGCGGACCTCGGCTCCCGCTGGGAGACGCTCCGGATCGCGTACAAGCCCTACCCGGCCTGCCACTTCATGCACGGCTCGCTCGGCGCCACCGCCGAGGCCACCGGGGCGCAGACGTTCGAGCCCGCGGAGATCGAGGAGGTCGTGGTCACCGTGCCCGCGGCCGGCGTCTCGCTCGTCCTCGAGCCCGCCGAGGCGAAGGTCGCGCCGCGCAGCGAGTACGAGGGGAAGTTCTCGCTCCAGTACTCGACGGCCTCGCTGCTCGTTCGCGGCCGCGCCGGGATCGCCGACTACACGGACGAGGCGATCCGCGACTCGCGCGTGCTCGAGGTCGCCCGCAAGGTGCGCTACGAGGTCAAGGACTACCCGACCTATCCGAAGGCGTTCCCGGGCGGGGCGCGCATCCTCCTTGCCGGCGGCCGCGTGCTCGAGGCGGACTTCCCCTACCAGCGGGGCGGCCCCGAGAACCCGCTCGCCCCGGCCGAGGTGCGCGCCAAGTTCCGCTCGAACGCGGGCCTCGCTCTCGGCGTCGCCGAGAGCGAGCTCGAGGAGCGAGTGCTCCGCCTGGACGAGGAACGAGACCTGCCTGCCGTGCTCGCGCCGCTGGCGCTCGCGCAGAAGGCGACGGCATGAGCGACGTGCAGCAGGAGATCGTCGCCGCCGTCCGCGACTGGGTCGAGCGGGAGGTGATGCCTGTCGCGTCCGACTACGAGCACGCGGACGAGTTCCCGGAGCCGCTCGTCGCGACGATGAGGGAGCTCGGCCTCTTCGGCGTCACGATCCCGGAGCGCTACGGCGGCCTCGGGCTCGACCTCACGACCTACGCCCTCATCGTGCTCGAGCTCTCGCGAGGCTGGATGTCCCTCTCGGGGATCCTGAACACCCACTTCATCTCGGCCTGGATGATCAGGACCTTCGGGACCGACGAGCAGCGCGAGCGCTACCTCCCGCGCATGGCGAACGGCGAGCTTCGCTTCGCCTACTCGATGACCGAGCCCCACGCCGGCTCCGACGTGCAGGCGATCCGCACCCTCGCCGTCCGGGACGGCGACGAGTACGCGATCAGCGGGCAGAAGATGTGGGCCACGAACGGGCTCCGCGCGGGCGCCGTCATGCTGCTCGCGAAGACCGATCCCGAGGCCGACCCGCCGCACCGCGGCATGACCGCGTTCGTGGTCGAGAAGGAGCCGGGCGTGTCGAGCCTCCCGGGCCTGACGATTTCCGCTCCGATCAGGAAGCTCGGCTACAAGGGGGTCGAGAGCGTGGAGCTCGCGTTCGACGGGTTCCGCACGCCGGCCGCGAGCGTCCTCGGCGGCGAGGCCGGCATCGGTCAGGGGTTCAAGTACTTCATGGGCGGGATCGAGCTCGGCCGCGTCAACATCGCCGCCCGCGCGGTGGGGATCGCGACCGCCGCCTTCGAGCAGGCGATCCGCTACGCGCAGGAGCGGGAGGCGTTCGGCAAGCCGATCGCCCACCACCAGGCGATCCAGCTGAAGCTCGCGCAGATGGCGACGAAGATCGAGGCGGCGCGCCTGCTCATGCTGCAGGCGGCGCGGAAGAAGGACGCGGGCGAGCGCGCCGACCTCGAGGCCGGCATGGCGAAGCTGTTCGCCACCGAGACGGCCGAGGAGGTCGCGCTCGAGGCAATGCGGATCCACGGCGGCTACGGCTACTCGCAGGAGTTCGTCGTCGAGCGCATCTACCGCGACGCGCCGCTGCTCATCCTCGGCGAGGGCTCGAACGAGATCCAGCAGCTCGTGATCGCGAGGAGACTGCTCGAGCAGTACGGCATCACCCGGTAGGTGCGGGTCAGGGCTCGAGCGCGAACCCGAGCGCCAGGAAGTCCCGGTCGAGCCCGAAGACGGCGGCGGCTGAGGCCTCCCGTGCCGTGACGGCCCCCACGCAATCCGCGAAGGAGAGCGTCAGGCCCGCGTATTGCTCCATCAGCGCCCAGGCCTTCACCTCGAGCTCGCCATCGACCCGGCGAACGGTCAGGCTTCCCCGGCGCTCCGCCTCGCCGACGAGGTCGCGGAACGCCAGCGCGCGCGCGAGGCCGGCGTCGTAGCGAAGGCGTGTTGCCGTTTCCGCGAGGACGAGGTTCGACGTGAGCAGCGCGTCGCCCTGCTCGCGCAGGCGCTCGTAGTGAGCTCGCACCCGGGCGTGGTCTCGGTCTCGCGACCAGGCGAGCGCGATCAACGCACCCGTGTCGACGTAGACGATCCTCAGCGCTCCTGCCCCTTCGGCGCGCCGTAGAGGTAGTGATCGTGGTTGACCGCGACGTCGTCGGGGCCCTCCGGATCGTCGACGAGCCCGATCAGGCCGGCAAGCGGGTCGGCCTCCTCCTCGCTCACGCCGGGCAGGCCCTCGAGGTAACGCCGGAGCGCCTGTCGCACGTGGTAGGCCTCGGATCGGCCGGTGCGGGCGGCGAGCAGCTTCAGGGCCCGCTCGCTCGCCTCGTCGAGGTAGAGCTGTTTCCTCCGCATACAGCGCAGTATACATCACCTGCTCTCCGTCTCCCGGTCACCGGACCGCGTCTACGCTGCCTGGGATGAGAGACAGCGACGACTCCGAGCCCCGCCGGGCCTTCGGCTTCGACACGCGGGCCGTGCACGCCGGGCAGCGCCCGGATCCGTACACCGGGGCGCGGGCCGTCCCGATCTTCCAGACGACGAGCTACGTCTTCGAGGATCCCGACGCCGCGGCCGCCTACTTCAACCTGCAGGAGTACGGGAACACCTACTCGCGGATCATGAACCCCACGGTCGCCGCGTTCGAGGAGCGGATGGCGAACCTCGAGGGCGGGGCCGGCGGCGTCGCGTTCGCGAGCGGCCTCGCGGCGCAGGCCGCGGTCTTCGTGACGCTGTTCGTACCGGGCGACCACCTCGTCGCCTCGAGCGCGCTCTACGGCGGCACGGTCACCCAGCTCAAGCACCTGACCCGGAAGCTGTCGCTCGAGCTCACGTTCGTCGATCCCGACGACCCCGCCGCGTGGCGCGCGGCGCTGCGACCGAACACGAAGGCGCTGTTCGGCGAGACGATCGGCAACCCAGCGGGGAACATCCTCGATATCGAGGCGGTCGCGGAGATCGCGCACGGCCACGGGATCCCGCTCGTCGTGGACAGCACGTTCGCCACGCCCTACCTCTGCCGGCCGCTCGAGTGGGGCGCCGACATCGTCGTCCACTCGGCGACGAAGTTCATCGGCGGGCACGGCACGAGCATCGGCGGGGTGGTCGTCGAGAGCGGCCGGTTCGACTGGTCGAACGGGAAGTTCCCGACGATCGCCGACCCGTCGCCCGCCTACCACGGGCTCGCGTTCCACGAGACGTTCGGCGTCTACGGGTTCTGCATGAAGCTCCGCGCCGAGACGCTGCGCGATCTCGGCGCGGCGATGAGCCCCTTCAACGCCTTCCTGTTCCTGCTCGGGCTCGAGACGCTGTCGCTGCGGATGGATCGCCACATCGAGAATGCGCTCGGCGTCGCGCGCTACCTCCGCGACCACCCGGCGGTCGGGAGCGTGAGCTACCCGGGTCTCGAGGACAGCCGCTACGCCCCGCTCGTCGCGAAGTACCTGCCGAAGGGCGCCGGCGCCGTCTTCTCGTTCGTCCTCCCGGGCGGTCGCGAAGCCGGGAAGCGCTTCATCGAGGCGCTCGAGCTGTGGAGCCACCTCGCGAACGTCGGCGACGCGAAGAGCCTCGTCATCCACCCCGCCTCGACGACGCACCGCCAGCTCACGGACGAGGAGCTCGCGGCCGCGGGGATCGCACCGGGGACGATCCGGCTCTCGGTCGGGATCGAGGACCTGGACGACCTGCTCTGGGACCTCGAGCGCGGCCTCGAGGCGGCCGCGGCCGTGCCATCGGCGGCCACCGGTCACAGTCACGTGACTGTCACCGCTCCTACCACCCCTACGGATCCCGGCGTCGCGGCATGAACGACGGGCGAGACCTCGCCGCCTACCAGGATCCGCACGAGATCCTCGCCGTCCTCCACGACGCGAGGACGGTGGCGATCGTCGGCCTCTCCCCGAACGAGCTGCGGGCGTCGAACTTCGTCGGCTTCTACCTCAAGCGCCACGGCTACCGCGTCGTTCCCGTCAACCCGAGGGCGGCCGAGGTGTTCGGCGAGCCGAGCTACCCGTCGCTCCGGGACGTCCCGGTCCCGATCGACGTCGTCGACGTCTTCCGCACGCCCGACGCGGTGCCCGAGATCGCGCGCGAGGCGGTCGACGTCGGGGCGAAGGCGCTCTGGCTCCAGTTCGGCGTGATCAGCTTCGAAGGGGCCGAGATCGCCCGGGCGGGCGGGCTCGCGGTCGTCATGGATCGCTGCCTGAAGGTGGAGCACGCCCGCTACCTGGGCCGTATGCACTGGCTCGGCTTCAACACGTGGCGGGTGACCTCGCGGCGAAACGTGCCCGCGGAGTGGCGGTAACCGCCCGGGTCAGCGAAGCGGCTCGAAGCGCGCCGTGAAGTGGCGCAGCTGCGGCGCCTCCTCGACGATCCGGTAGCCGCGGAGCTCGGCGGCGCGCGCAGCGACGGCCGCCACCACCTCGATCACGTAGTCGACGTGGCTCTGCGTGTAGGTTCGCCGGGGCACGGCGAGGCGCACGAGATCGGTCGCCGCCGGCACCTCGCCGCCGTCTGGCCGCCGTCCGAACATGACCGTGCCGATCTCGCAGCTCCGGATCCCGCCCGTCTCGTAGAGGGCGACGGCGAGCGCCTGGCCGGGGTACTGGAGCGGCGGGACGTGCGGGAGGAGCGAGCGCGCGTCGATGTAGACGGCGTGGCCGCCGACCGGCCGGACGATCGGCACGCCGGCCCGCAGCAGCCCCTCTCCGAGGTAGGCGATCGAGCGGATGCGATAGCGGAGGTAGTCGGGCTCGACGACCTCGCGCAACCCGACGGCGATCGCCTCGAGATCCCGGCCGGCGAGGCCTCCGTAGGTCGGGAAGCCCTCCGTGAGGATGAGCAGGTTGCGGCAGCGCTCCGCGAGCGCGTCGTCGTTCAGTGCGAGCCAGCCGCCGATGTTGGCGAGCCCGTCCTTCTTTGCGCTCATCGTCATCCCGTCCGCGAGCGAGGCCATCTCCCGCACGATCTCGGGGATCGCGCGGTCGGCGTACCCCGGCTCCCGCGTATGCACGAACCACGCGTTCTCGGCGAAGCGGCAGGCATCGAGGAAGAGCGGGACGCCGTGGCGGTCGCAGACTGCGCGGACGGCGCGGAGGTTCCCGAGCGAGACGGGCTGGCCGCCGCCCGAGTTGTTCGTCACCGTCACGAAGACGACGGGCACCGTGCCGGCCCGCTCGGCGAGGAAGGCGTCGAGGGCGGCGACGTCCATGTTCCCCTTGAACGGGTGCTCGCGCGCGGGCTCGAGCGCCTCGGCGACCGGCAGGTCGACCGCCTCGGCCCCCGTGAACTCGACGTTCGCGCGCGTCGTGTCGAAGTGGGTGTTGTTCGGTACCGCCTTCTCCGGGCCGCCGATCGCCGCGAAGAGGATCTTCTCGGCCGCCCGGCCCTGGTGAGTGGGGATCACGTGGCGGAAGGGGAACAGCTCCTGCACCGCTTCGAGGAAGCGAAACCAGGACGGCGAGCCCGCGTAGCTCTCGTCCCCGCGCTGGATCCCGGCCCACTGGTCGCGGGACATCGCTCCCGTCCCGGAGTCCGTGAGCAGATCGACCAGCACGTCGTCGGCGTGAAGGTTGAACAGGTTGTAGCCCGCGGCCCGGATCGCTTCCCGGCGCTCCTCGAGCGTCGTGATCCGGATCGGCTCGGTCGAGTGGATCCGGAACGGCTCGATGATCGTCCGGAACGCCATACGCCGGTAGCGTAGGCCGTTACACTCTGGCCGTGGCCGTGGTTCGTCTGCGGTCGCCGCTGCGAGACCTGACGGGAGGGACGGCCGAGGTCCGCGTCGACGGCGACACCGTCGGGGAAGCGCTGCGCGCGCTCGAGCGCGCCCACCCGGCCGTCTCGGGCTGGATCCTCGACGAACACGGCCGGGTGCGCCAGCACGTGAACGTGTTCGTCGACGGCGAGCGCTGCCGGGAGGACGCGGCCGTCCGCCCGGACGACGTGCTGCACGTCCTGTCCGCGATCTCGGGAGGTGAGCGATGACGGAGCTCCTGGTCGGCACGAAGAAGGGCCTCTTCGTCCTGCGCGGAGAGGCGGGCGGGCCGCTCCCGATCGTCCACCGGGCTTTCCCCGGCGAGGTCGTCGAGTACGCGATCCGCGACCCG
>JBBILK010000119.1:0-7770 GCA_037444965.1 Actinomycetota bacterium
GGCAGGCCGGCGGCGGCGATCTCGGCCTGCGTTCGCTCGATCGGGTAGGCGGCGCGGCGGAACGAGGCGAGCCGGGTCTGGAAGTCGAGGACGAGCCAGGCCGCGCGCGGATCGCCGTCGCGGGGCTGACCGACCGAGCCGGGGTTGAGGAGGCGGCGGGGACCGTCCTCGAGCCGCAGCTCGCGGCCGGCCGGCGCGAGGCCGCCGACGAGCTCGCCGTCGAGCTCGACGGCGAGGGCCGCATGGCTGTGGCCGACGAGGACGAGCGGGCGCGGGGCCGTCTCGAGCGCGGCGAGCGCCGCCTCGTCGGTCAGCACGTACTCCCAGACCGGATCCCGGGGGCTCGCGTGGTAGAGCGCGGCCCGCGAGAGCACGGTGCTGGGCTCGAGGGTCTCGAGGTACGCGCGAGCCTCCGGCGAGAGCGCGGCCGCCGTCCAGCGGGCGGCGAGCGCCGCCTCGGGGGTGAAGTCGTCGAGCCCGACGCGGCCGAGGACGCCGAGATCGTGATTGCCGGCGAGGCAGATGTCCGCGTGCGCCTCGGCGAGCTCGCAGCAGCGGCTAGGCTGGGGCCCATAGCCGACCAGGTCGCCCAGGCACCAGACCGCGTCGACGCCCTCCCGGTCGATCGCGGCGAGCACCGCCTCGAATGCGTGCAGGTTCGCGTGGATGTCGGAGACGACGGCGACGCGCATCGGCGGCCAACGTTAGCGGCTGCCCTGCTCGCCGGTGCCGCGGCGTGGGGCGTCGCGGCGTTCCTGCTGCTCCGGACGGGCGTGCCCGAGCTCGAGCTGCCGCGGCCCGACCCGGCCGACGTCTTCCCGGCCGCCGAGCTCGAGCGGATCGAGACCTACCGCGGGGTCGCGCGCTGGCTCTGGGTGGGGTCGACGGCGATCGAGCTGCTCGTGCTCGCGCTGCTCGCCTGGCGCGCGCGTCGGCTCGCTGCCCGGGCCGCGTGCTGGGCGCGCGGACGCCTGCGCACGGCCGCCGCGATGGGCATCGTCGCCTCGCTCGCCGTCTGGCTCGCGACGCTCCCCGTCGGCGCCGCCGGCCACTGGTGGGGCCGCCGCTACGGCCTCTCCGCGCAGGGGTACGGTGCCTGGCTCTCCGACCGGGCGCTCTCGCTGCTCGTCACGACGGTGCTCGTCGTTCTCGTCGTCGCCGGCTGCGTCTTCCTCGCAGGGCGGCTGGGACGCGGCTGGTGGACCGCCGCCGCGCTCGGACTGGCCGGGCTCGGGGTGCTCGTCGTGCTCGTCCAGCCGCTCGTCGTCCAGCCGCTCTTCAACCGCTTCGCGCCTCTTCGCGACCCGAGCCTCGCGGCGGAGATCGAGGTCGTCGGCGCCCGCCTGGGCGTGGACGTCGCCGCCGTCGAGGTCGCGGATGCCAGCCGCCGGACGACGGCAGCGAACGCGCAGGTGACGGGAATCGGCCCGACCCGCCGGGTCGCCGTCTACGACACCCTGCTGGACGGCCGCTTCGGCCGCGACGAGATCGTCGCCGTCTCCGCGCACGAGCTCGCGCACGTCGCCCGGCACCACGTCTGGAAGGGAGCCGCCTGGTTCGCGCTGCTCGCGATCCCGGGCCTCGCGCTCATCGCCTGGGTGACGTCTCGCCGTGGGGGTCTTCGCGACCCTGCGCTCGTTCCGCTCGCGCTGCTCTGCGCCTTCGTCCTCTTCGTCGCCACGCTCCCGGTGCAGAACGCGGTCTCGCGCCGCTACGAGGCCGAGGCGGACTGGCTCGCCCTGACGGCAACGCGCGACCCGGATGCCGCGATCGAGCTCGACCGCCGGCTCGCGCTCACCGGTCTCGTCGATCCGGATCCGCCCGGCTGGGCGCGCATCCTCCTTGCCACGCACCCGACTGCGCTGGAGCGGATCGCCATGGCGGAGGCCTTCCGGCGCGGCTCCTAGCCGCGGCAGCCAGCCGTCCGGAGAGAATACGAGCGGTGCGCGCGAGCTTCGTCCATCCTCGCCACTTCGTCTATGCGATCGCGGGCCTGCTCGCGATCCATGTGGCAGGGACGATCGGCTTCGCGATCATCCTCGACGAGGGCCCGTTCGACGCCTTCTACCGCACGATGATGCTGGTCTCCACGGTCGGCCTCGAGACGCTGCCGAGGACGGGAGCGGCGAAGGCGTTCTCGATCGCGATCGTCGCCTCGGGCGCCGCGCTCCTGCTCTACGTCGTGGGACTGACGGTCGAGCTGACCGTGAGCGGTATCGTGAGCGGCGGCTGGCAGCGCCGCCGGCTGAGGAAGATCGTGGACAAGCTCGAGGGCCACTTCGTGATCTGCGGCTACGGCCGCGTCGGTCGCCGCGTCGCGGACGAGTTCCGAGCCGCGGGGGTCGACTACGTCGTCATCGACGAGAGTCCCGCGTCGGTCGCCGCCGCCGGTGAGCACGGTCACCTCGTGATCGAGGGGAGCGCCACCGAGGACGAGGTGCTCGAGCGCGCCGGGATCGCCCGGGCCGGGGGTCTCGTCGCCTGCGTCGACTCGGACGCGGAGAACCTGTACATCGTGCTCTCGGCCCGCGAGCTCCGGCCCGACCTCCTGATCGTCGCCCGCGCGTCGAGCGACGACGCGGCGACGAAGATCCGCCGCGGCGGCGCCGACCGGGTGATCTCGCCGTACGCGATCGCGGGCAGAGAGCTCGCGACGCTCGTCCTCCGGCCCCAGGTCTCCGCCTTCCTGGACGTGGTCGCCCAGGTCGGCGGGCCGGAGTTCCGCTTCGAGCAGGTCGAGGTGGCGGCCGGCAGCGGCCAGACCGGGAAGTCGATCCGCGAGCTGCGGATTCGCGAGCAGACCGGGGCCATGATCATCGCCCACAAGCCGCGTGAGGGCGGGTTCAACACACGGCCCGATCCGGAGGCGAAGCTGACGGAAGGCGACGTGCTCATCGCCGTCGGCACGCCCGAGGAGATCCGGGCCCTCGTCGATCTCTTCCGCTCGCGCGAGGCCGTTGTCTAGCCCCGCCGCCCTCCGGCGGCTCGAGGAGCCGATCGCGGCTGCCGCGCGCGAGCTCGGCGCCGACGGTCCGGTCGACGTCTCGCTCGAGCGTCCGGGAGACCCGGCGCACGGCGACTACGCGACGACGATCGCGCTCCGGCTCGCTCCCGTGCTGCGACGTCCACCGCGCGAGGTCGCGCAGGAGCTGGCCACCCGCGTCGAGCTCGGCGGCCTCGTCACCGGCATCGACGTCGCCGGCCCGGGCTTCCTGAACCTCACGCTCGGCCCGGCCTGGTACGCCGAGGCGCTGGCCGAGCTCCTCGCGCTCGGCGGTCGCTACGGCGCCGGCTCGGCGGTGCGCCCCGAGCGGATCCAGGTCGAGCTCGTCTCCGCGAACCCGACGGGCCCGCTCACCGTCGCCTCGGCTCGCAACGCGGCCTACGGGGACTCGATCGCGCGGCTGCTCGAGTTCGCGGGCCACGACGTGCGCCGCGAGTACTACGTCAACGACACGGGGACGCAGATCGAGCTCTTCCGCGCTTCCGTGGAGGCGCGCGCACGCGGCGAGAAGCCGCCCGAGGGTGGGTACATGGGCGACTACATCGCGGCGCTCGCCGCCGAGGGCGGAGACCCCGTGGAGCGCATGGTCGCCGCGATCCGACGCACGCTGGAGCGCTTCCGCGTCGCGATCGACGAGTGGGTCTTCCAGACCGAGGTCGAGCGGGATCTCGACGCCGCGCTCGCCGAGCTCGACCTCTTCGAGGCGGAGGGCGCGCGCTGGCTCCGCACGACCGTCTGGGGCGACGACAAGGACCGGGTTCTCATCCGCTCCGACGGCCGCCCGACGTACTTCGCCGCCGACGCCGCCTACATCCGGTACAAGTTCGCGCGCGGCTTCGAGCGCCTGATCTACGTCCTCGGGGCCGACCACCACGGCTACGTCGCCCGCCTGAAAGCCCTCGCGGCCGCGTACGGGCACGACCCCGACGCGGTCGAGGTGCTCATCTACCAGCTCGTCCACCTGACCAGCGGGGGCGAGGCGCGCAAGGCGTCGAAGCGGCGCGGCGAGGTCGTGTTCCTCGACGAGCTGATCGACGAGATCGGCGTCGACGCCGCGCGCTGGTACCTCGTCATGCGCGGTCACGAGCAGACGATCGAGATCGACGTCGACCTCGCGCGGGAGAAGAGCGAGAAGAACCCCGTCTACTACGTCCAGTACGCGCACGCCCGGATCGCCGGCATCCTCCGCAACGCAGCCGGGGCGGCTGCTCCGTCTGCCGAGCTCGCGGGCGAGCCCGCGCCCGAGGAGCGCGACCTCGTGAAGCGCCTCGCGGAGTTTCCGGGGATCGCCGCGGAGGCGACCGAGCGGCGGGGCCCGCACGCGATCCCGGTCTACGCGGTGCGGCTCGCCGACGAGTTCCACCGCTTCTACCACCACCATCGCGTGCTCGGCAGCGAGGCCGAGCCGTTCCGGCTCGGCCTCTGCCGGGCCACGCAGTCCGTGATCGCGCGCTGCCTCGACCTCGTCGGCGTCGCGGCGCCGGAGCGGATGTGAGCGGGCGCCCGCCCGACCGGAACCTCGCGCTCGAGCTCGTGCGCGTGACCGAGGCCGCCGCGCTCGCGGCCGCCCGCTGGGTCGGGCGCGGAGACAAGGAGGCTGCCGACCAGGCGGCCGTCGACGCGATGCGCCTGATGCTCGACACCGTCGCGATGGACGGCGTCGTCGTCATCGGCGAGGGCGAGAAGGACCGGGCGCCGATGCTCTACAACGGCGAGCGCGTGGGCAACGGCCAGCCGCCGGCGGTCGACGTGGCCGTCGATCCGCTCGAGGGCACGCGCCTCACCTCGCTCGGCCAGGCGAACGCGATCGCCGTGATCGCCGTCGCCGAGCGGGGATCGATGTTCTTCCCCGGCGCGGCCGTCTACATGGACAAGGTCGCGTGCGGCCCCGAGCTCGCGGGCGTCGTCTCGATCGAGGCGCCGCCGGCCGAGAACATCCGGGCGGCCGCCCGGGCGAAGGGGGTCGACCCGCGCGAGATCAGGGTCGTCGTGCTCGACCGCGACCGCAACCGCGAGCTCGTCGCCGGCCTGCGAGAGGTCGGGGCCAAGGTCCACCTGATCCCCGACGGCGACGTCGCTCCCGCGCTCGCCGCGGCGCGTGCCGACGGCCCGGTCGACCTGCTGATGGGGATCGGCGGCTCGCCCGAGGGCGTGATCTCCGCGGCCGCCGTCAAGTGCCTCGGCGGCTCGCTGCAGGGGAAGCTCTGGCCTCGCGACGAGTCCGAGCGCGACGCGCTGCTCGCGGCGGGCTACGACCTCGACCGCGTCCTCACCGAGGACGATCTCGTCTCGGGCGAGGACGTGTTCGTCGCCGCCACCGGCGTCACCGACGGTGCGCTGCTGCGCGGGGTCCGCCCGGGGCAGGCGGGCGCGGTCACCGACTCGATCGTGATGCGGTCCCGCTCGGGCACCGTGCGGCGGATCGAGGCCCAGCACGCGTTCGCGAAGCTCTCCCGGCTCGCGGGCGCCCGGTACGGATAAGGAGGAACGGTTGGCACTCGGCTACGACAGGAAGCTGTACATCCTCGCGTTCGACCACCGAGGCTCGTTCGAGAAGCTGTTCGGCGTCTCGGGGCGGGCACCGACCTCCGACGAGGCGGCGCGGATCTCCGAGGCGAAGTCGCTCATCTTCGAGGGTTTCCGCAGGGCGGTTGCCGGCGGGATTCCGAAGGAGGCCGCCGGCGTGCTCGTCGACGACCAGTACGGGCCGCAGGTCGCGCGCACGGCCAGGGAGGAGGGCTACCTGCTCGCGATGCCGGCCGAGAAGAGCGGCCAGGCGGAGTTCGACTTCCAGCACGGCGACGCGTTCGGCGCCGCGATCGAGGAGTACGACCCGACCTTCTGCAAGGTGCTCGTCCGCTACAACCCGCAAGGCGACCGCGCCGTGAACGCGCGCCAGACGGAGCGCCTGAAGCGGCTGTCCGACTGGCTCCACGAGCGCGACCGGAAGTTCCTCTTCGAGCTGCTCGTCCCCGCGGAGGCACACCAGCTCGAGGCCGTCGGCGGCGACGAGGACCGCTACGACGTGGAGACGCGACCGCGGCTGATGCTGGCGGCGATCGGGGAGCTCCAGGACGCCGGTGTCGAGCCGGACGTCTGGAAGATCGAGGGGATCGAGAGCCGCGAGGCCTGCCGCGAGATCGCCGAGCTCGTCCGCCGCGGCGGGCGGGCCGGCGTGAGCTGCGTCGTCCTCGGACGCGGCGCTGCCGACGAGAAGGTCGAGGCGTGGCTCCGGGCCGGCTCCGGCCTGCCCGGTTACATCGGCTTCGCGATCGGGCGCTCGATCTTCGGCGAGGCGGTGAAGGCGCTCGCGGCCGGCTCCGGCGACCGCGAGGCCGGCATCGCCTCGATCGCGGCGAAGTACCGGCGGTTCGTCGACGTCTACGAGGGCCGGTAAGCTCTCGGATGGAGGACTGCAGCGCCGGAGGACGCAAGCAGGCCTCGCGGTTGAAAACGTTGTCGGGAATGCACTACTCTTGTCAACACCGACTTCGCTCGCATGACCAACGCCATCACCTGCCTGGTCGCTGACGACCATCCCGCGATGATCGAGGCCGTCTGTGATGTCCTCGAGGAACACGGCATGGAGGTGGTCGCGCGCGCGACAGACGGCGAGGACGCGCTGGCGAAGCTCGAGGCCGCGCGGCCGGCGGTGGCGCTGATCGACATCCGCATGCCACGGCTCTCCGGGATGGACGTCGCGCGGGAGGCGCAGCGAGTTGCGCCCGAGACGGCCGTCGTCATCTACACGGCCTTCGGCGAGCGGTCGCTGCTCACCGAGGCGCTGGACGCCGGCGTCCGCGGGTTCGTGCTCAAGGAGGCGCCGCTCTCGGAGCTCGTGCGGGCGATCGAGCTCGTCGCGCAGGGGCGAAGCTACGTCGACCCCGGGCTCGCCGGCATCCTCGCGACGAGCGGCCACGCCGGCACGCGGCTCACGCAGCGAGAGCGAGAGGTCCTGCGCCTGCTCGCGGACGGCCTGACGAACGAGGAGATCGGCAAGCGGCTCGCCATCTCGCCCGAGACCGTCCGCACCCACGTCCGCAAGGCGATGGGGAAGCTCGACGCGGACACGAGGACGCACGCGGTCGCGACGGCCCTGCGCCAGTCGCTGATCGCGTAGCGGCCCGGTAGAATCAGACCGGCGCGGACGTAGCTCAGCTGGTAGAGCATTGGCTTCCCAAGCCAAGGGTCGCGGGTTCGAGCCCCGTCGTCCGCTTCGCGTAACCAAGCCGTTTGCGGCCTCATCTTGTAGCCGGGCCGGCGGGTGCCGTGGCCCGCTAGTGGCCTAAACGTTGTCGTTGCTCGCGCGGCAGCTTGCGCCGCACGTTCTTCCAGAACGTCTTTTCCTCGCCGTAGTTCTGTGTGCGCTTGTAGACGATGATCTCGTGCTCCCCGTCCCGGGCGGGATAGCGGCGATCCTCGTCCCAAGCGCCCCAACCCTTGGTCTGTGCCTCACTCATTCGCAGCCTCCTTCTCTTTGGGCCTCGGCGATTGTCTCGGCCGCGTAGGCGCCGAGCAGCTTCCGCGCCCGCTCCTCCGAGCCGGCCGCCAGATGCCCGTACGTGCGGTCAATCATCTCTACCGACGTGCCCATGTAGCGGGCGAGCTCGAACGTACCGAGCCCGGCCCGGAGCGCCCAGGTCGCGTAGCTATGACGCAGGGCGTACGGGCCTCGCTTCTCGAGCCCCGCAGCTTCAAGCGCCGGGTACCAGTCCCGCGCCCGGAAGTTGTGGAGGTCGAGGTAGTCGCCTTTCGGGGCGGGGAAG
>JBBILK010000120.1:0-7751 GCA_037444965.1 Actinomycetota bacterium
AGGGTTTCCAGTTTGCCAACGACGTCGACGTTTACTTCTCTGAAGACGGAGAAGGGCGAACACCGGCCGCGACGGCATCGGCGGGGCGAGCGTGCTCGCGAGCCAGGAGCTCTCGGAGGCGGACGAGGACAAGCGCCCCTCCGTCCAGATCGGCGATCCGTTCACTGGCAAGAAGCTGATCGAGGCGAGCCTCGAGCTCGTCGAGGGCGGGCTCGTCGACTCGCTTCAGGACTGCGGCGCGGCCGGCCTCGCCTCGTCGCTCTCCGAGATGGCCTCGAAGGGCGGCGCCGGTGTCGACGTCCACCTCGACCGGGTACCGCTCCGCGAGGAGGGCATGGAGGCCTGGGAGATCATGATCTCCGAGAGCCAGGAGCGGATGGTTGCCCTTTGCAGCGCAGACCGCCTCGACGACGTCGAGGCGGTCTGCGTTAAGTGGGAGCTTCCGTG
This sequence comes from Actinomycetota bacterium, assembly GCA_037444965.1. Lineage (GTDB taxonomy): Bacteria > Actinomycetota > Thermoleophilia > Gaiellales > Gaiellaceae > JBBILK01. Next base: position 448 of record JBBILK010000120.1, read on the forward strand.
CGCCGTCATCGGGGAAGTCACGGACACAGGGCGGCTACGCTGCTTCTTCGACGGCGATGTCGTCGGCGACATCCCGGCGCGCCTGCTGACCGAGGAGTGCCCGCGCTACCGCGTCGAGATCAGGCCTCGTCAGCTGCAAGAACGAGTGACTGCCGAGCCCCGAGAGGCTACTCCGCAGGAGCTCGTAGAGCTCCTGCGGACCGAGAACCTCGGCGGCCGCGCCTGGATCTACCGCCAGTACGACCAGCTCGTCCAGTCCCGCACCGTCCGGCGGCCGGGGATGGACGCCGCCGTGCTTCGCCTGCGCCCGTCGTACCGCGGGCTCGCGGTCTCGCTCGACGGCGCCGGCTGCCTCGCCTCGCTCGACCCCCGGGCGGGCGGGATGCTCGCCGTGCTCGAAGCGGCACGGAACGTCGCCTGCGCCGGCGGCAGACCGCTCGCGCTCACCGACTGCCTCAACTTCGGCAACCCCGAGAAGCCCGAGATCGCGTGGGAGCTCGCCGAGACGGTCGAAGGGATGGCGCTCGCCTGTGAGGTGCTCGGCCTCCCTGTCGTTTCCGGGAACGTCTCGCTCTACAACGAGACCGACGGGCGAGCGATCCACCCCACGCCGGTCGTCGGCTGCGTCGGCCTCGTCGTCGACGTGCGCCGCGTCCCCGGAGCGTGGCGCGACGGCGCTGCCCTCTATCTCGCCGGTGCCCCCGAGCTCCGGCTCGACGGCTCCGAGTACCAGGCTCGCCTCGGCGGCCCGGCCGGCCGGCCGCCGCTACCAGACCTGGCTGCCGAGGCGGCGCTCGTCGCCTTCCTCGCCCAGGTCGCACCGCTCGCCTCGTGCGTCCACGACGCGGCCGAGGGCGGGCTCGCCGTCTGCCTCGCCGAGTGCGCGATCGCGGCCGGCCTCGGCGCCGAGCTCGACCTCCCGCAGGCGGCCGTCGCCCTGTACGGGGAGGGCGGCGGGCAGGCGGTCAATGCGGAATCTGCCCTGCGCGTCGGTGGTGGCCGGGCACCCGGGCGAGATCGAGGCGCTCGCGGCTCGCCACGGCGTGCCCGTCCGTGCGATCGGCCGCACCGGCGGCGACTCCCTGCTGGGAGTCCCGGTGGACGAGCTTCGCGCCGCCTACGAGTCCGCGCTCCCGGAGGCCCTGTCATAGTGTGCGGCGTCTTCGGCATCTACGCCCCCGAGCGTGACGTGGCGCGGCTCACCCACTTCGGCCTGCTCGCGCTCCAGCACCGGGGCCAGGAGTCGGCCGGGATCGCGGTCTCGGACGACGGCCAGCTGATGGTGCTCCGGGACATGGGCCTCGTCGCTCAGGTGTTCACGGAGGAGAGGCTCCGCGGGCTCGCCGGCCAGGCGGCGATCGGGCACACCCGCTACTCGACGACCGGCTCGACGATGTGGACGAACGCGCAGCCGAGCGTCCAGCACGGCAACGGCCGCGCGGTCGCGATCGGGCACAACGGCAACCTCACGAACACCACCGAGCTCCGGGAGGAGCTGCGATCGGCCGGTGTCAGGCTGCAGTCGACCTCGGACACCGAGGCGATCGCGGCCCTGGTCGCGCGAGACGAGCGCCCGCTCGAGGAGGCGATCGCGGCAACCATGGCCCGGCTCGAGGGCGCCTACTCGATCGTCCTGCTCTCGGAGGGGAAGCTCGCCGGCTTCCGCGACCCGGACGGGATCCGGCCGCTCTCGCTCGGCCGCCTCGACGGCGACTGGTTGCTGTCCTCCGAGTCGTGCGCGTTCGACCTGCTCGGGGCCGAGCTCGTCCGCGACGTCGAGCCGGGCGAGCTCGTCGTCGTCGACCGGGACGGTCTCCGCTCGATCCAGGCGCTCGAACCCAGGGGGAACGGCGCTCTCTGCATCTTCGAGTTCATCTACTTCGCACGCCCGGACACCCGGCTCGGCGGCATCGAGCTGCACGGGGCCCGGGTGCGGATGGGCGAGCGGCTGGCGCGCGAGGCTCCCGCGGACGCCGACGTCGTGATGCCGATCCCGGACTCGGGGACGCCGGCGGCGATCGGCTTCGCCCGGTCGAGCGGCATCCCCTACAACGAGGGCCTGATCAAGAACCGCTACGTCGGGCGCACGTTCATCCAGCCCGACCAGGCCATGCGCGAGCACGGGATCCGCACGAAGTTCAACCCCCTCGACGAGCTGGCGGGCAAGCGGGTGGTCGTCGTCGACGACTCGATCGTCCGCGGGAACACGACGCGGAAGATCGTCGAGATGCTGTTCGAGGCCGGCGCCCGCGAGGTGCACGTGCGCATCTCGTCGCCGCCGATCGTCGCGCCCTGCTTCTACGGGATCGACATGGCAACCGGCCGGGAGCTCGTCGCAGCCACGCGCTCGGTCGAGGAGATCCGGGAGCTCCTCGGCGCGACCTCGCTCGCGTACCTCTCGCTCGAGGGTCTCCAGTGGGCGACCGGGCGCCCCGCGGACACGGTCTGTCGAGCCTGCCTCACGGGGAGCTATCCGACACGCGTGCCCGAGCAGGGCGAGCTCGCGAAGCTCCGCTTCGAGCGTCGTCCCGCCACCGTTCTTTGACCAAGCGGTCAAAGACGGGTACGCTGCCCGTATGCCCAGGGACGGGGCGCTGACGCTCGACGACGTCGACCTGCTCGACCACGACCTCTTCGCGGAGTCCGAGCCGTGGGACGTCTTCGAGCTGCTCCAGCGCGAGGCGCCCGTCTTCTGGCACCGCGAGCCGCCGCCGGAGAAGGGCTTCTGGGCGGTGACGAAGTACGAGGACGTGCTCGCCGTGCTCAAGGACTGGGAGACGTACTCCTCCCAGGTTGGAGGCGCGGCCACGATCGGCGACCTGCCCGAGGACGTGCTCGCGGCGCGCCGAAACTTCATGGAGACCGACCCGCCCCGCCACACCCACTTCCGGCGGATCTTCGCGGCAGACTTCACGCCGCGCGCCGTCCGCCGCTACGACCCGTGGCTGCACGAGCTCGTCCGCGAGGTCCTCGACCAGGTGCTTCCCCTCGGGGAGTTCGAGGCGGTGCACGAGATCGCGGCGCCGATCCCGATCCGCGTGCTCGCGCGAATCCTCGGCCTCGAGGACGAGCACCTCCCGCGGCTCGTCGAGCTCGGCGACAAGATGCTCGTCGACACCGAGCCGGACTTCGTCGGCGAGCTCGCCTTCCACGGCGAGCGCGAGGAGGACAGGTACCTCCCCTTCGGCAGCCCGTGGGCCCGCGAGCTCTGCGAGCTCGGCCGGCGCTACTACGGGGACCGGCGCGAGCACCCCCGGGACGACGTCCTCTCGCTGATCACGAACGCCGAGCTCGACGGCTGCCCGCTCGCGGAGCACGACCTCGACAACACGTTCGCGATCCTCGTCGTCGCGGGCAACGAGACGACCCGCCAGGCGATCGCCTCGGGGCTGCTCGCCTTCGCCCGCAACCCGGATCAGTGGCAGTTGCTGCGCTCCGACCCGTCCCTGCTTCCCACCGCCGTCGAAGAGGTGCTTCGCTACGCCCACCCTGTCTGGCACTTCCGCCGCACGGCGACGAGAGCGGCCGAGCTACGGGGAACTCGCATCGCGGCGGGCGACAAGGTCGTCGTCTGGTTCGCGGCCGCGAACCGCGACCCGGACGTCTTCCCCGACCCGCACCGGTTCGACATCACGCGCGAGCCGAACGAGCATGCCACCTTCGGCCGCGTCGGGCCGCACTTCTGCCTCGGCGCCCACCTTGCGCGGCTCGAGCTCAGGGTTCTCTTCGAGGAGCTCGTCGACCGGGTCGAGGCGATCGAGCTGGCGGGCGAGCCGAAGCGGCTGCGCTCGAACTTCACGAACGGCGTTAAGCATCTGCCGCTGCGCGTCCGGCTCAGCGTGTAGCTCCGGGTACGAGCAGCGAGAAGTGCCCGAAGTCGGCGCCGCGGACCCGCGCGCCGAGGAAACCTCTCGTCTCGTGCAGGGGTACCTCCCCGGCGATGACTGCCTCCGCGGCAGCGGCGAGCTCGGTCAGCAGGCGAGGCGGGACGGCGGGGCGCAGGCAGTGGGCGCAGTAGACGATCCGGATCTGGGGCCTCACGTCGTCCGCGAGGCGGCGGAGCGAGCGGGCCCACTCCTCGAGGCTCGAGTCCTCGAGGTAGAGGAGGTGCGGCCCGTAGTACGCCTGGTCCTGGGCGAAGAGGATCCCCGCTCGCTCGTCGAGCAAACAGACGTGGTCGGGCGCGTGGCCCGGCGTGTGCAGCACCCTGAGCGACCGGCCGCCGAGCTCGATCACGTCGCCGTCCTCGAGCAGCCGCGTCGGAGCCGGAGGCTCGATCCTCCACGCCGCCGGGTCGAAGCCCGGCGGCGGCCAGGAGCGGACTTCCTCGTCCGGCCCGAGCAGGTGGAAGCCCGCGTCGTCCGCCGCCTTCAGCGCCTCCCAGCTCTCGCGCAGGCCGGCGGCAGCCTCCGAGTAACGGGAGAGCAGCTCCGTTGGCACGCCGGCGGCGAGCAGCGGCTCCCCCAGCCGGTGGATCGCGCGCTTCTCGAAGAGCGCGTTGCCGCCGACGTGGTCGAAGTGGCTGTGCGAGTTGACGACCTCGACCGGCCCGGCTGCGACCGGGGCGACGGCGGCTCGGATGTCCGCGACGCCGAGCCCCGTGTCGAGGAGGACGCTGCGCTCGCCGCCGTGAATGAGCCACGAGCAGACGTGGCCGGGCTCCGCAACGAGGGTCACGCCCGGTTCGAGCTCGGCGACGTGGAACCAGCCGCTCACGAGAGGAGCACCGCGGGACCGTCCGAATCGGAGACGACGGCCATGCTCGTCTACAGCGACCCCCGGCGTGCGAGCCACTCGACGCGCTGCCCGGTTGCCCGACCGATCAGGTCGAAGTGCCGGTCGTAGTGGAGTAAGGCCGCCCCCGAGGTCTCGGCCACGGCTGCGATCAGGAGGTCTGACGGAGTTGGCCCTCGATGCTGGCTCCGGGAGCCGAGCAGCGCCTGCACCTCGAGCGCGCGCTCGGCTGCTTCGCGAGTCAGCGGCAGCATCGGCAGGCCGGCAAGCTCGTCCTTCAGCGCAAAGTAGTCAGCGGCGCCACGCGCGGAGTAGAGGAGCTCGAGCAGGATCGGTGGGCAGAGAGCGAGCTGCCCGGTGAGCACGAGCTCGGTCCAGCGCTCGGCGACTGGGTCGCTCGCATTGGCTCGGTTCCATGCGCTCGTATCCGCGAGATAGAGCTGCATCAAGGCACGCGGAGACGCCGAAGCTCCGCGGGGGCCGGCCCGATGCCCCCCGTGCTCGCCCTGACTCTCGCAACGAGCCTGCGTCGGCGATCGAGGCTGATTACCTCGTCGAGCGCCGCGTCGACCGTCTCGGTGAGCGTTCGCGTCTCGAGGATCCTCGCGGCAGCCTCCACCTTCGCCTTGTCAATCGATAGCGATGTCTTGCTGATTTGAATATCTCCTCTCGACAAGAAAGGATATCGCAAGCATGCTGCGATTGACATCGTCCAGCTCGGCCGGGTCTGCTCCGGCCGCCTCTGGCTACTCCAGCACGCGCGGCGCGTGCGAGCTCGAGTAGACGTCCTTGCGGGCGATCAGCCCGCCTCTGATCGGGAAGACGTCGACGCCGTCCCACTCGATCCGCGTACCGTCGCTCCGCGTGGCCGTCGCCGTCCACTCGCTGACGGCGAAGTCCTCGGCGACGTAGAGCCGCCGCCCCCGGAAGCGCAGGTCGGGCCAGCGCTCGAAGATGCCGCCGATGTGCGCTCGCACCGCCTCGGCGCCCTCGACGCGCTCGCCGGCCGTGTGGTTCTCGAAGACGACGTCAGGAGCATGCAGCGACGCGATCGTGTCCAGGTCCTGCTCGTTCCAGGCCCGGTTGTAGCGGTCGATCAGCTGCGCGAGGCTCGAGTCCGGCGGCATCGAGCGGTCGATTCTACTCACTGCCCGCGGCCCACTCGCGCCACTCGTCGATCTCGACCGCGAGCACGGGGCCCTCGAGCGGGTCGGCGGCGTACTGCGGGTACTTCCGGCGAAGGAGATCGGCGGCGCGCCGGTGCTCCTCGCCGCCATCGACGACTCTCCCTCGGCCGCGCAGCCGCACCCACCAGAGCGCCGACCAGGCCTCCGAATACTCGTCGACGAGGACGGCCACGTCCGGGTCGGCCCGGACGTTCTCGAGGCGCCGCAACGCCCGCGAGCGCTTCGGCTTCGCGTCGACCGCCGAGTAGAGCGTGTCGCCCTCGAGCGCGAAGCAGACCGGCACGAGGTGCAACCGGCCCCCGACGTCTCGCGTCGCGAGCCGAGCGACGCGCGCCTGCTCGACCCGGCTCCGGGCGTCCACGGTCAGGGCAGGTCGCCCTCCCGGTACGGCCCCTGTGCCATCGGAGCGAAGCGTGCGTACGCCTCGGGGGGCGAGTCGGTCTCCTCCTCGACACCGGCGCGGTGCCGGAGGGCGACCTCGGTCACGGGGTAGTGCACCCCGGCGTCCGGGTCCCGCGCACCGACCATGAGGATCACGCACGCGCCGGAGCCGGCCCCGACGAAGACGTGCTCGGTCCAGGGCGGGCAGTGGACGAAGTCCCAGGCCTGGAGGCGCCGCTCCTCGCCCTCGACGAGGAGCAGGCACTCCCCCGCCAGGACGAGGAAGTCCTCCTGGCAGTCCTCGCCGTGGTACATGCAGTTGGGCTCGCCCGGCTCGAGGACGTGGATGTTGATCCCGACCTGGCCGAAGCGGGCGTCACCCTCGAACGTGCAGGCACGGCCGAGCTCCTCCGCGTGCCACCAGCGGGCCTCGCGGGCGTTGAGGACGAACCACCCTGCGCCCTCGGGAACGAGACCCGCGTCGGTGCGCCGGAGGGACGCCTCCGGGATCCCGGCCATCAGGCGAACGAGGGCATGACCTGCTCGGCGATCAGACGCAGCTGACCCTTCACGTCCGGCACCGAGACGTCGCGGCCCGTGAACGCCTTCACGATCGCCGGGTCGGTGATGCAGAGGATCATGTGGTTGACGCCCGTCGACGTGATCTCCTGAATCTGCGCCACGCACTCCTCGGGCGTGCCGGCGATCGAGAGCTTCTCGGCCACCTCGGGCGAGGTCAGCTCGAGCGCCTTGTCGAGCTCGCCGCCGCCGAGCGCCTCGACGATCGGAGCCATGTCGGCCGGGTCGATGCCATGCCGCTCGAGCTGCTCGTGCGGCATCGCCGAGATGTAGAAGGCGACCATCGTGCGGGCGGTGCGCTTCGCCTCGGCCGTTTTGGTCAGGTCGGCTACACGATCTTTCTGCTCCTCCTCACGGTTCTGCAACTGTTGCAAGTAGGTGTATTGGTTCAGGATGAGCGCACAGTCCAGCGGGCTGCTCTGT
>JBBILK010000121.1:0-3817 GCA_037444965.1 Actinomycetota bacterium
TTTCCGCAACTCCCTTATAGAGCCTGATCCGGCCGGTCACGCAGATCGTCTTGCCGCGGTAGGCCTGCTTCGGCGGCGGGTCGAAGTTCGGCCGCTGATCGCCCCAGATGACGACGGTGAAGCGGTTGGGGTCGTTCGCCTTGCCGCCGAGGTTGAGGAAGGTCGGCTGCCCGTCCGTATCGGCCGCGTACGTCGCTCCGACGACGGGGCCCTCGACGGTCGCTTTCTCGCCCGCGTGCTCCTTCGCCCGCCGCCAGGAGATCGCGCCCGGGCAGGCGCCGGACGCCGGCGGCTGAGCGGTACCGGTGTCGGCCGCGTGGAGCGGGTCGAAGGGCGTGCCGGGACAGGCGCCCCAGAGGCCGCGCTTCGCCGCACGCGCCTGCCGCGCGGCTCGCAGGAGCGCGTCCGCGTAGCGGCCCCGCTCGCCCTCGTAGAACCAGACGGTCGCCGCCCCCCGCCGGGTGAGCGCCAGGTTCACGTTCTGCTTGCCGCGGAAGACGTAGCGAAGCAGCCGCCCGTACTCGTCGACGGGGTCGAGCTGCGAGTCGGTCGCGAGCCGGACACGCGTTCCAGCGGGGAGGAGCGCGGCGAGCACGCCGCGCGCCTCGCTCGCGTAGCACTCGCCCTCCCCGAGCTCCGGCGCGTCGATCTGGACGAGCCGAACCTCGCGGCCGCTTCGCAGCCTGATCGAGTCGCCGTCGAGCACCCGGGCGACGACCGCGACGGTCGATCGCGCCCCGTGCTCCGGCTCGGCTACCGCCGCCGTCTCGGCCGCCGCCGTCTCCGGCTCGGCCTCGTCCCCGGCGGGCGTCCGGCTGCAGCCTGCCAGCAGCACGAGCGCGACGAGGGCGGCGAGGAGCGCCGGGCGCACGGCGAAACGCTACCTCGGCGGGCGCCTCCTACTCCCTGAACACCGCCAGCGGGAGCACGGCGCTGACGACGAAGACGCCGGCGTCGACGACCTCGGAGAGCTTCAGGTCGACGCAGAGGCTCGAGAGCACGTACGCGTCCTCGCGGGAGAGGCCGTACGTCGCGACGAGATGGTCGATCATCGCCCGGATCGCGTCCTGCGCCCCCCGGTAGAGGTCGGGCCCGACACCGGTCGTTCCGTAGAAGCCGGCAGCGTCGACGCGAGGCGTCAGCGACCCCGCGGTCCGGAACTGCGGCGCGGGGATCCGCCGGCCTTGCTCGAGCGTGAAGCGAAGCGCCGCGTACATCGGGCACTCGATGCCCGTGACGCAGACCTCCCCGTCGCCCTGCGCCGCGTGCGCGTCGCCGCAGGAGAAGAGCGCGCCCTCGACCTGGACGGGGAGGTAGAGCGTCGTGCCGCGGGTGAGCTGACGGGTGTCCAGGTTGCCGCCGAACGTGCCGGGCGGCATCACCGGCTGCTGCTCCGCGCCCGCCGGGCAGACGCCCATCGTCCCGAAGAACGGCTCGATCGGGATCGCGATGTCGTCCCGCAGGTACGTCACGTCGCCCGCCGTGAGGTCGAACACCCGCAGGTACGGGTCGGGGAAGTCCTCTGCCAGGAGGCCGAAGCCCGGCAGGATCGCGGTGTAGCCCCAGCCCTCGGTGCGGATGTCGAGGACCTCGACGGCGAGCGTGTCGCCCGGTGCCGCGCCGCTGACGCGGATCGGGCCGGCGAGCGGATAGACGCGATCCCAGTCGATGCGCGCGAGGTCGGCCGTGGTCGACGCCGGCGTGATCTGGTTGTCCGTGACGTCGCGCGTGTGCACGACGACCGTGTCGCCGCTCTCGATCTCGAGCACCGGCTCGTTGCCGGCGTCCCACGTGAAATGAACGCGGTCGTCGGGGAAGTAGTGCGTCTGCGCCATGCCGCTCAGCCCTCCGGCGTGATGTTGAGATGCGAGCGGAAGAGGTTGCCGGGATCGTACTTCGCCTTGAGCTCGGCGAGGCGCTCGTAGTTCGCCCCGTAGCCCGCCCGGACGAGCTCCTCCTGCTCCTCGACGAGGCCCGGGAAGTTGAGGTAGATGCCGCCGGTCGAGTGCTTGCCCATCGCCTGCCAGAACTCTCGGCCCCAGGCGATCGCCTCGTCCGTCAGCGCGGGATCGGTCCAGCTCGCCTCGCCGGTGACGCTGAAGACGGTGTCGCGGCCGCTGTAGGCGGTCTCGGTCTCGCCGGCCCGGCTCATCGCGCCGCCGTGGTGCCAGACGACGATGTCCGTGATCGGCGTCGGCCGGCGGGCCGCGAAGCCGGCGATCTCGTCGATCGCCGCGTCGGGCAGCGCGGCGAGCGCGCGGTTCTTCCAGTAGCGGAGCTCGCCCTCCGGGAAGAGGGCGTCGAAGCCGCTCTGGAGGCCGAGCCAGGGCCACGGGCCGCTCAGGTCGATCACGGGCTCGGCGAGCTCGCGCAACGGCTGCACGACGCGCTCGCCCTCCTCGACGGAGCCCGCGTACGGGGCGGCCACGATCACGACCGGCGTTCCTGCGAGCTCCGGCGGGAACGGCTCGTGCGCGGGGACGCTCCAGCAGATCGCGAGCGAGCTCAGCTCCTCCGGCGCCGAGGCCATGAAGTCGCGCCAGGCCGGCAGCACCGTTCGTGCCTCCTCGAGCGGGTAGAACACGGCGCCGACCATCACCGTCGGCCCGACCGGGTGGGCCTGGAACTCGAACGAGGTGACGACCCCGAAGTTGCTGCCTGCGCCGCGCACGGCCCAGAACAGGTCCTCGTTCTCGGTCGCGCTGGCCCGGCGGAGCTGCCCGTCAGCCGTGACGATCTCGACGGAGAGCAGGTTGTCGATCGTCAGCCCGTGCTTGCGCCGCAGATGGCCGACGCCGCCGTGGAGCGTCAGCCCGGCGACGCCGGTCGTCGAGACGACCCCGCCCGGGACCGCGAGCCCGAAGAGCTGCGTCTCCCGGTCGGCGTCGCCCCACGTCGCGCCGCCCTGCACGCGCACCGTCCGCGTCGTCGGGTCGACGTGGACGCCCCGCATCCCCGAGAGGTCGATCACGAGGCCGCCGTCGTTCACCGCGTTACCCGCGACGTTGTGGCCGCCCGCCTTCACCGAGAGGAGCAGACCCTGGTCGCGGGCGAAGTTGACCGCGTCGACGACGTCCGCCGCGCCCGTCGGCTGCACGATCACGGCGGGGCTGCGGTCGATGAGCGCGTTCCAGACGGTACGTGCCCCGTCGTACCCGTCGTCGCCGGGGCGCAGCACGGGCCCCCGCAGCCCCTCGACGAGCGCCTGCACCGCGCCGGCGTCCAGCACTCCTGCCTGACTAGCCATCACACGCCCTCCTCACCTGTCGCCCTGTCTGCTGGGAGGATACGACCGCCGGATGGCGCTTGCGGGGGCGGGCCGGGGCCGCGCCTGGCATGCTGTCGCGGCCGCGCTGCGCGAGCGAGAGGAGGAGGGCGATGGTTGTCGGGAAGACCGGGGGAGGCTCTGCAGAGATCCACGGCCCGCTCTGGGGGGAACGGGCCCGCGACTGGGCGGAGCTGCAGGAGCCGCTGCAGCGGCCCCTGTACGAGGCGGGGATCCGCCTGACCGGGGTCGGCCCCGGTGCCTCGGTGCTCGACGTCGGCTGCGGCTGCGGCCTCTTCTGCCGCCTCGCGGCGGACGCGGGCGCCTCGGTCAGCGGGATCGACGCGTCTGCGCCGTCGATCGAGATCGCGAGGGAGCGGACCCCGCAGGGCGACTTCCGGGTGGGCGAGCTGCAGCTGCTGCCCTACGGGGACGCTTGCTTCGACGTCGTCACCGGCTTCAACTCGTTCCAGTTCGCGGCCGACCTGGTCGCGGCGCTGCGCGAGGCGGGGCGGGTGGCGAGGCCGGGGGCGACGGTCGTGATCCAGGTGT
>JBBILK010000121.1:3882-7751 GCA_037444965.1 Actinomycetota bacterium
CCTGCCGCCGGCGCCGCCGGGGGCGGCCGGGCCGTTCGCGCTCTCGGAGGGTGACGCGCTCGAGGAGCTCGCGGGCGCGGCCGGGCTGGCGCCCCGCGACGGGGGGTACCTCGAGGTGCCGTTCGAGTACCCGGACGAGGAGGCGATCGTGCGCGCCGCGCTCTCGTCGGGCGGCGGCGTGCGCGCGATCGCCGAGTCCGGGGAGGACGCGGCCTGGCAGGCGCTCGCCGAGCGCCTCCGCCCGTTCCGCCGCGCCGACGGCAGCTACCGGCTCGAGACGGAGTGGCGTTACCTGCTCACGTCGGCCTGAGCCGGCGGCGCGCTTCGGCCCGCAGCCGGGCGGCTGCTGCCTTGTAGGCGGCGAGGCGCTCTCGGAACCCGACCGCAACGACCTGCACGACCTCGACCACGGCGTCGTCGGGGCGGTTTCGGTACACGAGGCGGTGGCGTGGCTTCCCCGCCCAGCCGGGTTCGTCGAAGGCGACACGGCGGCAGTCGCTCAGATCGCCCACCCGGGCTCGCTCACGCATCGGTGTACCGAGCCAGGGGTCGTCGCGAAGCTGCCGTGCCACGCGGAGCGCGGCGATCTGCACCTCCCGATCGAGCTCCGCGAGGTCGCGCACGGCGTCCTCGAGGAACTCGAGCGTGTAGCTCACTCGAGCCCGAGCTCGCCGGCGAGACCGAGCTCGCGGGCAACCTCCTCGAGCGAGTAGGTCTTGCCCGGAGGCTTCGCGAGCCGTTCGGCGAGCGCGATCTCGAGCAGCAGGTCGTCGAGCAGCTCCTCGTTCTCGAGCGCCCGCTCGAAGTCCGCGAGCGGGACGAGGACAGCCGCATCGTCGTTGTAGACGCCGAGCCGCACCGCCCGGTCTGCGATCGAGTGGCTCGGCTCCTCGATCGCGGCGAACTCGCGGAGGATCGACGAGAGCTCCTTGCGAGCCTCCGCGGCCGCGAGCCGCTCCTTCCTGCGTGCCGTCTTCATGGGCCGACTCTAGCAGAAGATGTACAACATCATGCTCAACTTTGCCGCCGCAACCGCTGCGCGAGCGCGGCCGGGTCGAGACGCTCGACCTCGGTGAGCTCGTCGAAGTGGCGATCGGCGGTCACGATCGCGGTCAGCCCGTGGCGTTCCATCGTCGCCAGGTGGACGAGGTCGCGAGCGGCGAGTAGCGGGTGCATGTCGGCGAGCGATCGGGCCCGATCGACGTCGAGAGTCTCGACCGCCAGGATCTCGGAGACGAAGAGCGACCGGAACGAGTCGAAGACGGCCAGGCCTTCCGCGCGCCGCCCGAGCATGAAGTAGCGGTGCAGGATCTCCTGGAGCACCTCCACGCTCGTGACACCGACCAGCCTGCCGTCTCCGATTGCCTTCAGGATCGCGCGACACGGCGCCCGGAGCTCGTCCTCCGGGCCCGCCGCGTACATGGGGACGTTCGCGTCGACGAAGACGGCGCTCACGGACGATCGCCGGCCAGGTAGTTCTCGTCCGTTTCCTTCCACGGATTCACGTCCAGCTCCATGCTGCAGAGCTGCTCGGCCGCCTCGATCCGCCTGCGGCGGTCCTCCTCGAAGTAGCCCTGCAGCGTCGTGCGCACGAACTCACCGACCGAGACCCCGTGCCGGTCGGCTTCGAGCCGAACTCGCCGCATCATCTCCTCGTCCAGTCGCACCTCGAGCCGCTCCGTCAGCATTGTCCCACCTTGTTTACGGCAAATCGTCAATCTTCCGTAACACGAGTGTGCCAGATGTGTCCGGACGCTGGCGCGGCGGCCGTCAGCGCCGCCGGCTCGGTCGCAGGATGCGGCCGCGCGGCTGCTCGGGGTGCGAGCCGTTCTCGCTCGAGAAGGCGCTGAGCTGGACGAGCTCGCCCTCGTACTCGAGCCCCGAGCCGACGACGCGGTCGGCCCGCAGGCGCACGTCCTCGCCGAGGCCGGCCGACGGCCGCCGGCTCCGTTTCGCCGCTGCAACCGCCTGCACGAACTCGTCGAGCTCGCGCTCCGTGGCAGGGCTTCGGTCGAGGCGCTCGATCGCGTCGAGCAGGTAGCCGTCGAGCAGCTTCGGGTAGAGCCGCGCGAACGCGTCGGGCCGCGACAGGTAGTCGAGGCAGTGGCGATCGGGGCCGATCGCGACGAGCGCCCCGCACTGGCCGGGCGTGGCGGGGAATCCGCCGCGGAGCCGGGCGAGCTCGTCCTCGCGCTCGCGGAAGATGTCGGCCTGCGCGCCGGTCGGCGAGTGGACCTGGTTCCGGGCCGACTTCTCCCGCACGGCTGCCCACACTTCGCTCTGGGCGAGCCCGAGCACGAGCGGGTCGGCCGCGAGCCGCTCCGCCTTGCGCCTGCGCAGCTCGGGGTAGGCGGCGTGCTTCGCGGCGGCGAACGAGGCGCTGCGAGCGCTCCAGCGTCCCTGCTCGACGCAGGAGACGGGAATCCGCGTCTCGCTGCCCGCCGCGACGAGGACGGTGACGTTCAGGATCCGGTTCTGCTTCGCGCCGGAGAGCTCCTCGCCGTCGTACAGGAGCACGTTCGACTCGAGCGGGTTCTTCGCGATCAGCTCGGGCACCGCCCCCGCTGCGTCGACCTCCGTGATCGCGAACCCGAGCGGGATCGCGTCCTCGAGCGTCAGGTACTCCGTGGTGGGCTGCCGGCGGGGGAACAGCGGGACGATCACGATCCCTCGCTGCTCGATCCGCTCGCCGAGCTGCACCAGCTCTGTGACCTCGAACGTCGTCGTCATCTGACTCCCTTCGTCGTCGATCGGGAGTCAGACGAGCAGGCGCACGGTCTTACGCCGGCCTCGAACGAGCTCGCCGGCCGGATCCTGTTCAGGGCGAGTGCCGTAAGAGCCGCTGCCGGCCGGGCCGACTCCCGGGCATGACCCCGCCCGGGGCGACCGTTCGGAGGAGCCGTAAGATGGCGCTCTGGCCCGCTCGACTGCTTCTCCGATGCGTGACGCCGGCGACGCCGAGGACGCCCGCCGCTTCGCCGCGGGCGACTACGAGTACCTGCTCGCCAAGTACCTGCCCGTCATCCAGGCCCGGGTGCGCCTGCGCCGGATCGAGGCGAGCTCGGCCGACGACGTCGTTGCCGAGGTGCTGCACCGCCTGTGGGCGGAGTTCAGTCGCGGCAGGCGCTACAGCGTGCCGATCCGCGTCGTCATCCACAACGTGACCAGCTGGACGATCAAGGCGCACTTCGAGCGCAGGCGGCGCCGGGCCGAGCATGAAGTGCCGCTGGAGGGGGAGATCCCGCAGGCCGAGCTCGAGCTGGAGGATCCCGGCCTCGTCGAGGGTCTGCTCGCCGAGCTCCCGCCCGGCGACCGGGCGGTCGCCGAGCTGTGGCTGCTGTTGGATCTCGCGCCCGAGGAGATCGCCCAGCGGCTGGGCAAGAAGCGAAACGCGGTCGACCAGGCGATCTGGCGGATCCGCAAGCGCCTGAGGGAGTCCCTGGATGCCTGAGGACGCGGTCGAGCTGCTGCGCGAGTTCGCCGGGCGCTTCAACCGTGGCGAGCGTCCGGACGTCGGCAAGTACCTCGCCCGCGCCGGCGACGATGCGGAGCGGCTGGCCGAGCTGATCGACCGCTTCCTCCGCGAGACGGTTCCGCCAGAGCCGAGCGAGGAGAGCGTGCGGATGCTCGCCGGCTGGCTGAAGGGCGACCCGCCGCTGCTCGAGCTGCGCCGCCGGCGCGGCCTCAAGCGGGACGCGGTCGTCGACGCGCTCGTGAAGCTGCTCGGCCTCGACCCCGGCAGGCGGGAGAAGGTCGCCCGCTACTACCACCAGCTCGAGACCGGCCGGCTCGACGCGAGCCGCGTCGACCGGAAGGTCTTCGCCGCGCTCGGCGAGGCCCTGCGGCATGTAGATGTGCGGCTTGCCGTT
>JBBILK010000122.1:0-7748 GCA_037444965.1 Actinomycetota bacterium
GGGCGTGGTCGAGCGAAGCGGGCGCGTCTGCTACCTGTCGCAGGACCCGGGGCGCTATCTCGTCCGCGAGCGCGTGGACGCGGAGGTCGCCCTCGCGGTCGGGGGCGACCTCGCTCGCGCCCGCCGTGCGCTCGCCGGGGTCGACCTCGAGTGGGCGGCCGGGCGGCACCCTCGCGACCTCTCGAGCGGAGAGCGTGAACGGCTCGGCCTGGCGGCCGTCACGGTCGCAGAGCCGGACCTCCTCGTGCTCGACGAGCCGACCCGCGGCGTCGACCCCGAGCGCAAGGCCGCGCTCGCGCGCTGGCTGTTCGAGTACGCGGGCCGCGGGCGCGGCGTGCTCGTGGTGACCCACGACCGATCGTTCCCCGCGCATCGCCGCGTCGCGCTGCGCGCGGAGGAGAGAGCCCTTGTCTAGGCGGCTGTCCTTCCACGGGCGAGCCGGGCTCGTCCTCGCGTTCGCGGCGCTCGGAGCGTTCGCCGCAGGGGCCTGGGCGGCGCTCGATCCGGGCCAGGCCGGGCTCGCCCTGCTCCTCGTCGCGGGCGCGCTCGTCGTCGGCGGAGCGGCGCTGCTCGAGACCGGTCCCGGCTCCACGAAGGAGATCGCCGTGATCGCCACGCTGGGCGGTGTCGCCGCCGCGGGCCGGATCCTCTTCGCCGCCATCCCGGGCGTCCAGCCGGTCACGGTGATCACGGTCGCCGCCGGGGCGTCGTTCGGTCTGAGGGTCGGGGTCGGTGTGGGGGCGACCGCGGCGCTCGCGTCGAACTTCGTGCTCGGGCAGGGGATCTGGACGCCGTGGCAGATGCTCGGCTGGTCCGCGTGCGGCGCGGCCGGCGCCCTGCTCGCGCCCCTGCTCGGCCGGCGCGTCCCCTTCGCGCTCGTCTGCTGTGTCCTCGGCTTCGCCTTCAGCTTCCTGATGGACGTGTGGCTGTGGCTCGGCTTCTACCCGCACACGTGGCAGGCGTTCCTCGCGGTCGTCGCCCGCGGCCTTCCCTTCGACGTCGCGCACGCGGCCGGAAACCTCGTGCTCGGCCTCGCCGCGGGCCCGGAGCTTCGCCGCCTGCTGGATCGCTTCGGCCGCCGCCTCCGGGCGGAGGTGCAATGGGCCTGATCCGCCTTGCCTGCCTCGCGGTGTGCGCGCTGGTCGTCGCCGCTCCGGCCTTCGCCGCCCCGGTCGACGACGGTGCGCGCTACCTCCAGGGCCGCCAGCAGACCGGCGGAGGCTTCGCCGAGCCGGGACAGCCGGCCGACCCCGGCCTGACTGCCTGGGCAGTGCTGGGGCTTCGCGCCGCGGGGCGCTTCCCGCAGGGTGCCGCCGAGTACCTCGCGGGGAAGCCGTACCCGACGGCCACCGACCTCGAGCTCCGGATCCTCGCGCTCTCCGCGCTCGGGCGCAACGTCGACGGGCTCGCCCGCGAGCTCGAGGGTCTCCGCCGAGCGAGCGGCTCGATCGGGCCGCTGCTCAACTCGACCGCCTGGGGCATCCTCGCGCTGCGAGCCGCAGGCCGGCCGGCCGGGAAGAGCGCGGTCCGCTACCTGCTGCGAAACCAGCACTCGAGCGGCGGCTGGTCCTGGTCCCGGGGCGGGGCGCCCGACTCGAACGACACGGCTGCCGTGATCCAGGCGTTGCGCGCCGCCGGCGTCGCGAGCGGCGCGAAAGCGATCCGCCGCGGGCTCGCGTACCTGCGCCGGCTCCAGAACCCCGACGGCGGCTTCGAGCTGACCTCCGGGCGCGGGTCGGACGCGCAGTCGACCGCGTGGGCGATCCAGGCGTTCCTGGCGGCCGGCCGCGAGCCTGGCGCGAAGGCGTTCGGCTACCTCCGGGGCCTGCAGCGCAGCGACGGGAGCTTCCGCTACAGCGCCGCCTACGCGACGACGCCCGTCTGGACGACCGCCCAGGCGGTCGCGGCGCTGGCGCGGCGGCCGTTCCCGCTCCGCTGACGCTCCCTATACTCGGCGGGAATGCGAACGGCGGCGATCCTCACCGTCGGCAACGAGATCGTCTCCGGCGACGTGGAGAACACGAACGCCTCGTGGCTCGCCCGCCGGCTCGCGGGCCTCGGCGTCGAGGTGCGGATGCTCGCCGCGCTCCAGGACGAGGTCGCCGCGATCAGCGCGTTTCTCGGCGAGCGCGACCGCTACGACTACGTCTTCGTCACGGGCGGCCTCGGGGGCACGCCCGACGACCTGACGCGCGAGGCCGTCGCCCACGCGTTCGGCCTCGACTGCGTCGAGGTCGACGATCTGGCCCGGCGGCTCCGCGAGCGCTTCGGCCACAAGGGTCTCGCCGAGTACGCGGCCCGCTGGGCGCGCCTCCCTGCCGGAGCGGAGCCGCTCGAGAACCCGCACGGCGGCGCGCCCGGCTTCGTGCTCGGGAACGTCTGGGTGTTTCCGGGCCTGCCGAGCGAGATGGAGGCGATCTTCGAGCTGGTCGCGGAGCGCTTCCGCGGTGATCCGATCGAGAGCTGGCGGCGCTCGTACAGGACGGGAGAGGGCCAGATCGTGGCCGTGCTCGAGGAGGCGGTTCGCCGCCATCCCGCAGTCGCCCTCGGCAGCTACCCGCGGTTCCCCGACGGGGGACCCGAGGTGGACATCGTCCTCAAGTCGGCGAACCGCGATGCGCTGGCGGAGGCGACCGCCTGGCTCGAGGCCGCCCTCGAACGGGCGCTCGAGGGCCGGTAGCTCAGCCCACCAGGGTCACGACCACGCCCGCCACGATCAGCGCGACTCCGAGCGCGTGGTGCCACGCCAGCTCCTGGCCGAGGAACGGGCCGGAGAGGAGCGCGACGAGCGCCGGGTAGGTCGCGGCGATCGCGAGCACGACCGCCGTGGGCAGCGAGTCCTTCCCGGAGTGGGCGACCGCGGCGACGAAGCAGATGTAGCCCCCGATCTGGCAGGCGACGAGGAGGAGCAGACGGAGCCACTGCCGCTCGACCGCCTCGATCGCCCCGGCGGCGCCCCCCGTCGCGAGCAGGTAGCCGGTGATCGCGACCATCCCGACGACGTACTGGGTGACGAGGATCGTCGACGTCGAGACGACGTCGGTTCCCTTCTTCAGCAGGATGCCGCCGATGGTCCAGACGACGGCTGCGGAGAGGGCGAAGACGAGCGCCGCGGCGCGCACGGCCGGACCCTAGCGAACGGCTAGGATCGGCCGGTGGCCGTTCTCTCCCCCGAGCAGTACCTCGCCGAGCTGAACCCCGCCCAGCGCGAGGCCGTGCTCGCGACCGAGGGCCCCGTGCTCGTCGTCGCGGGTGCCGGCTCCGGGAAGACTCGCGTCCTCACCCACCGGGTCGCGCATCTCGTCGCGGCGTGCGGCGTGAAGCCGAACGAGATCCTCGCGATCACGTTCACGAACAAGGCGGCGAACGAGATGCGGACGCGGCTCGAGGGGCTCCTGGGACCGGTCGTGCGCGCGATGTGGGTGATGACCTTCCACGCCGCCTGCGGGCGCATGCTCCGGCGCGAGGCGCCGCGGCTCGGCTACAAGACGACCTTCACGATCTACGACCAGGCCGACCAGGTGCGGCTCGTGAAGGCCTGCCTCGAGGAGCTCGACCGCGACCCGAAGCGATTCGCGCCGGCCGGGATCCACGCGCAGATCTCGAACGCGAAGAACCGCCTCGTCGGTCCCAAGGAGTACCGCGCTCGCGTCGCGTCGTTCTACGACCAGACCGTCGCCGACGTGTTCGACGTCTACCAGCACCGGCTGCACGCGGCGAACGCGGTCGACTTCGACGACCTGCTGATGCTGACCGTCGAGGTGCTCGAGCGCTTCCCGGAGGCGCGCGAGCGCTGGAGCAAGGCGTTCGAGTACATCCTCGTCGACGAGTACCAGGACACGAACCACGCGCAGTACCGGCTGCTGCAGCTGCTCGCCGGCGACCACCGGAACGTCTGCGTCGTCGGCGACCCCGATCAGTCGATCTACGCCTTCCGCGGCGCCGACATCCGCAACATCCTCGAGTTCGAGGCCGACTTCGGCGACGTCCGGGTGATCGCGCTCGAGCAGAACTACCGCTCGACGAACCGGATCCTCGAGGCGGCGAACGCGGTGATCGTGAACAACCGCGAGCGCAAGCCGAAGCGGCTCTGGAGCGAGCTCGGCGAGGGGGAGCCGGTCCGGATCGTCGAGGTCGAGGACGAGCACGCCGAGGCCCGGCTCGTCGCCTCCGAGGTGGTGCGCCTGATCGACGAGGGCTTCGCCGGCTCCGAGATCGCGGTCTTCTACCGCACGAACGCGCAGTCGCGCGTGATCGAGGACATCCTCACCAGGCAGGAGATTCCCTACCAGGTGATCGGCGGCCCCCGCTTCTACGAGCGGGCGGAGATCAAGGACGCGGTCGCCTACCTGCAGCTGCTCGTCAACCCCGACGACGCCCTCTCGCTCGCCCGGATCGCGAACCGGCCGCGCCGCGGGATCGGCGACACGTCGCTCGGCCGGCTGCGCACGTTCTCGGACACGCTCGGCGTCTCGCTCTGGGAGGCCTTCATCCGCGCCGACGAGGCGGGGCTCGGGCCGGCCGCGCTGAGGGCGGTCTCGTCCTTCAGGACGCTGATCGAGTCGCTGCGGGCGCAGTCCGGCGAGCTCGGCGTGCCCGAGGTCGTCGAGCGGGTTCTCGAGCGGAGCGGGCTGATCGGGACGCTCGAGGCGGAACGGACGATCGAGGCGCGCGGCCGGATCGAGAACCTCCAGGAGCTCGTCGGGGTCGCGCGCGAGTACCAGGAGAGCGCGGAGGAGCCGACGCTGGCCGGCTTCCTGCAGGGGATCGCGCTCGTCTCCGACCAGGACGAGCTGCGGGAAGAGGCCGGCCTCGTCACGCTGATGACGCTCCACAACGCGAAGGGGCTCGAGTTCCGCGCCGTGTTCGTCGTCGGCATGGAGGAGGGCGTGTTCCCCCATGCGCGCTCGATCGAGGAGCAGGGGCTCGAGGAGGAGCGGCGCCTCTTCTACGTCGGTGTCACCCGGGCGAAGGAGCGGCTCGTGCTCACGCACGCGACCTCGCGCTCGCTCTGGGGGAGGAGGGGCTACAACATGGCGAGCCGTTTCCTCGACGAGCTCGGTGCAGGTACCGAGCGGGAACGACTGCGGCCCGCATCGTGGTTCGACTACGGGCGGCCGTCCGGCTCGGTCGTCCCGCGGGCGGAGCTCCCGACCCTCTCGACGGGTGACACGGTCCGCCACTCGACCCTCGGCGAGGGGATCGTGATCCGGGTCGAGCCGGACGGCGTCGTCACCGTCCGCTTCGCGGACGACGGCAGCGAGCGGCGGCTGATGCTCGAGTACGCGCCGCTCGAGCGGATCGGATAGGCGTGGAGATCGAGATCCGCCGGGCGCGGCCCGACGAGCTCGACCTGTTCCTCCGCACGATCGCAGCGGCGTTCGGCGGTGAGCTGCCGCCGGAGGACGCCGAGCGGACACGCCGTTCGATCGAGGCCGACCGTACTCTCGTGGCGGCCGAAGACGGAGGCCTCGTCGGCACGGCGCGCTCCCTGCCGTTCAGCCTCACCGTGCCGGGCGGGGAGTCTCCCGCGGCCGGCGTAACCGCGGTCGGCGTGCTCCCCAGCCATCGCCGGCGGGGGATCCTGACCCGGCTGATGCGCCGGCAGCTCGACGACCTGCACGACCGGGGCGAGCCGCTCGCGATCCTGTGGGCCTCGGAGGCCGCCATCTACCCTCGCTACGGGTACGGCCTCGCGACCCGCAACGGCCGCGTCGAGATCGAGCGCGACCGGGCAGCCTTCCTCGCTCAGGCGGATCCAGGTGCGCGAGTGCGCTTGCTCTCCGCCGACGAGGCGCTCCGGGTGCTGCCGGCTGTCTACGAGCGAGTTGCGGCCGTCACGCCGGGCTTCTTCCGGCGCCGGCTGCCCTGGTGGGAAGCGCACACGCTGGCCGATACTCCGTTTCTGCGGCAGGGGGCGGGGCCGCTCGTGTGCGCCGTCCTCGAGCTCGACGGGCGACCGGAGGCGTACGCGCTCTACCGGGTCCGCCAGGACTGGGAGTACGGCATCTCGAAGAGCCGGCTCGAGGTCGTGGAGGAGATCTCGACCTCGCCGCTCGCGACGAGGGAGATCTGGCGTTACCTGCTCGGCGTCGACCTGATCGCCCGCGTCCGCTGGCGGCGGCTCCCGGTCGACCATCCGCTGTTCCTCCTGGTCGCGGAGCCCGCGCGGCTCCACTTCTCGATCGGGGACGGTCTCTGGCTGCGGGTCGTCGACGTGGCGGCGGCGCTCGCGGCCCGCAGGTACGCGGCCGAGGGGTCGCTCGTCCTCGACGTGGCCGACCCGTTCTGCGCCTGGAACGAGGGCCGCTGGCTGCTCGAGGCCTCGCCGACGGGAGCGTCGCTCGAGCGGGTCGGCGCGGAGCCCGAGCTTCGCCTCGAGGCATCGGATCTGGGCGCCGTCTACCTCGGCGGCTTCTCGTTCGCCGACCTCCTCCGGGCCGGCCGGCTCGAGGAGCTCCGCCCCGGTGCGGTCGCGAGAGCGGACGAGCTCTTCCGCACCGCGGTCACCCCGTGGTGCCCGGAAGCGTTCTGAGCTCCGCTACAATCCGCCCTCGCGGGGCGGTTAGCTCAGTTGGGAGAGCACCAGCTCGACAAGCTGGGGGTCACTGGTTCGAGCCCAGTACCGCCCATCACGTGAAAGCCCTGCCAATGCAGGGTTTTCGTAGGGTGCCGGTAGCCGCGCAACCCGGCAGGTCGCTCCCATTCGAGCGTGTTGCGACAGGAGGTATCGATGGCACTCGATCAGCGTCGCGTACGCGACTTCGCGCTCAGCTACACCGAGGCGTGGTGCAGCCACGATCCGGCGAGAGTCGCCGACCACTTCGCCCCGCACGGGACAATCGCGATCAACGGCGGCGAGCCGACCGAGGCGATGGAGGTCGCGCGCTCGTTCATGGCTGCGTTCCCGGACATTCAGGTGTTCATGGACGACGTCGTCTTCAAGGACGAGGCGGTCGAATACCACTGGACCTTCACCGGCACGAACACGGGACCCGACGGGTCCGGAAACCGGGTTCGAATCTCCGGCTTCGAGAGGTGGACGTTCGGCGACGACGGCCTCGTCGCCGAGTCACGAGGCCACTACGATCAGGCCGAGTACGACCGCCAGCTCGCGCGAGGCGTGCCGGAGTCCACGAGCACGTAGGATCCGGCCACCTTGGCCAGCAGGGGAGCGGGAGGAATCCCGCACGGTCGCGGTCGCGTCGGAGTCTCTTGATCGCGCTCGCCGTCGACTCCCCTCACAACGATGGGAGGTTGGACGATGACGAAGCGCTTCCTGGCAGCGGCTACCGCGATTGTCGCGACGGTTGCACTCGCGGCGCCGACCGCAGCATTCGCCGCGCAGCCGACCCTCGCGCAGCTCTCGAGAAAGGTCACCACGCTGCAGCAGAAGGTGACGAAGTTGGAGCGGAGGGTCGCGGAGCTCGAGGAGGGCCTCTGGTACTGCATCTTCCCGACGCCCGTGACGCAGTACGGAGGGCTCGCGGACGAGGGCTACATGTATGCGGTCGGCCAGACGGTCTACCTCGAGACCGCCCTTGACCTCGTCGACGACACGACCGGCCTCGTCCCGGGGCAGGACTTCGGCTTCTTCGCCGAGATCGACCCCGAGTGCGCGACGGTCGCGGCCAGAGCGAGCGAGGGGTGGTCGGTCCAGCGGCGAGACCCTCTGGCCTGGACGAAGCTGAGGAATCGGCGCTAGCCGTTGCCGTCGGCCCCCCTCGCTACGCTGCGAGCGTGCCTCG
>JBBILK010000123.1:0-7691 GCA_037444965.1 Actinomycetota bacterium
GGTTGGACACCGGCTGCGCGGCTACGCGGAGACGAAGGTGCGGCGGGCGGCCCGGACGGCCCCCCGACCGGTGCTGTTCGCCCGGGTGGCTCTGACCGAGCACGAGAACCCGTCGACGCAGCGCCCGGCGACCGCCAAAGCCGCGCTCGACGTGAGCGGACGCCTCGTCCGCGCGCACGTCGCGGCGCCGACGATGACGGAGGCCGTCGACCTCCTCGCCGACCGGCTGGAGCGGCGGCTCCGGATCCTCGCGGAGCACCTCGACGCGCGCCGGCACGAGACCGGCACCGCGGCGCCGGGCGCCTGGCGCCACGGCGACCTGCCGACTGCCCGGCCGAACCACTTTCCGCGGCCGGCCGAGGAGCGCGAGGTCGTGCAGCACAAGACCTACGAGATCGGCGCCGTGACGCCGGCGGAAGCGGCGCTGGAGATGGAGCTGCTCGGGCACGACTTCTACCTGTTCACGAACCTGGACACCGGGAGGGACGCCGTCCTGTACCGCCTCGACGGCCGGGTCGAGCTCCTCGAGCAGGCGCCGGAGCTCTCGATCGAGGAGGCCGAGGAGCGGCTGGACGCGAGCGGCGAGCCGTTCGTCTTCTTCGTCGACTCACAGACCGGTCGCGGCCGCGTGCTCTACCACCGCTACGACGGCCACTACGGGCTGATCACGCCGGCGTAGCCGTCGTCACGGCTCCGCGCGGTGCCGCCGGAACCAGCGCATCCAGCCGCGGCCGTGCGGGCCTGACTGGGGCTCGCCCATGACCCGCTTCCCGCCGATCATGTGCACCGGAGGATTGAGCTCGCCCGGGCGAATCCCCCAGAGCCGGCGCCAGCGCGGAGATACCTTCTCGGCCATGGCGCCACCCTAGGCCGCTCGGGCCGGTCTCGAATCGTGGTCGACGCTGACCTGCGGTGCGGGTTTTCCGCACGGCGATCGGTGACCGCACGGATGCACGCCGGGGCTCCGGGAGCAACCATATGCTCGTGGACCGGCTGCAGATGACGCGTGGTGCGCTCCCGTTCCGCGACCGGGCCGAGGCGGGCGCGCGTCTCGCCGGGATCCTCGACGCGGAACGGGCCGAGGACGCGGTCGTGGTGGGGCTCGCCCGGGGCGGCGTCGCGGTCGCCTTCGAGGTCGCCCGCGCGCTCGGCGCTCCGCTCGACGCGCTCGCGGTCCGCAAGGTCGGCCACCCGCTCGAGCCCGAGTACGGGATCGGCGCGGTCACGCCGGGCGGCGGCACGTTCGTGCGGGCCCACGACGGTCTCACCGACGAGCAGGTCGAGGCGGCCGTTCGCTCGGCGCAGCTCCGTGCCGAGGACCTCGACCGCCGGCTCCACGCGCGGCACGAGGCGCTGCAGGTTCGGGGGAAGAGCTGCCTGCTCGTCGACGACGGGCTCGCGACCGGGGCGACGATGGTGGCGGCCTGCCGCTGGGCGAGAGCGCAGGAGGCGAGACGCGTGGTCGTCGCCGTGCCCGTGGGCGCGCCCGAGACGCTGGCGAGGCTTCGCGACGAGGCCGACGCCGTGATCTGCCTCGAGCCGCTCGAGGAGCTCGGCGCCGTCGGGCTCTGGTACGCCGACTTCCACCCCGTCTCCGACGAGGAGGTGATCGCGTTGCTCGAGGAAGCGGCCTCCCACGACGTGCAGGCCGTGCCGGTGTCGATCCCCGTCGACGGGATCGTGCTCCCGGGAGACCTGGCTATTCCGGACCAGGCCCTCGGAGCCGTCATCTTCGCGCACGGCAGCGGCTCCAGCCGTGCGAGCCCCCGGAACAGGCAGGTCGCCCGCTCGCTCAACCGCGCACGCCTCGCCACGCTCCTGTTCGACCTCCTGACCGAGGAGGAGTCGTACGACCGCCGCAACGTCTTCGACATTCCGCTGCTCGCCTCACGCCTCGTCGCCGCCGACCGCTGGCTGCGCGGCCGGCCGGAGACGGAGGGCCTCGCGATCGGCTACTTCGGCGCCTCGACGGGCGCGGCGGCCGCCCTCCTCGCCGCCGCCGACCTGGGCGACGCCGTCGGCGCCGTCGTCTCGAGAGGCGGCCGACCAGACCTTGCGGCACCGCGGCTCGGCGAGGTGCGAGCGCCGACGCTGCTCATCGTCGGCGGCCTCGACGACGTCGTCGTCGACCTCAACCGCGACGCCGCCTCGCAGCTCGCCTGCGAGCACGAGCTCGTCGTGGTGCCGGGCGCGACGCACCTGTTCGAGGAGCCCGGTACGCTCGAGAGCGTGGCCGAGCACGCGACCCGCTGGTTCGTAGAGAAGCTCGGAGGCGAGCACGCAGGCGCCTAGATGGTTTGTTCCGCGAGAACGCCCTCTCCGGGGCACCGGCTGGCCGCTCTGGGGCGCGACGCCGGGGCGCAGGCGAGGCCGGGCGCCTCGTCAAGCCACGGCGTCGCGAAGCGCACGCCTCCCCTGATGGCCGTGCAGGCCATCAGGGGAGGCGGAAGCGGCCCAGACCCGCCAGACGGTGCATCCGGACGCGCGGGATCGCGGAATCAACCATCCGGCCCGGCGCGGATCCGCAAGCGCGACGGCCGGCTCGTGCCGTTCGACGCCGCGCGGATCACGGAGGCCGTCTTCCGCGCGCTCCGCGAGACCGGCCGGCCGGATCGCGCGCTCGCCGAGGAGGTGACGCGGCGGGCGGTCGCCGAGCTCTCGGCCCGGTTCCCGCGGGCTGCGCCGGGGATCGAGGACGCGCAGGACGCCGTCGAGCGCGCCCTGATGGCGCTCGGGCTCGCGGACGCGGCGCGCGCCTACGTCCTCTACCGCAACCGGCGCGCAGAGCTGCGCGAGGCGAAGAGCCTGCTCGGCATCCGGGACGAGCTGAAGCTGAGCCTGAACGCGGCGACCGTGCTCGCCGAGCGCTACCTGCTCCGCGACGACCGCGGACGGATCGCCGAGTCGACCGCGGAGATGATGGAGCGGGTCGCGACGCACGTCGCGCAGGCCGAGGACGAGTTCGAGAGCGGCGGCGCCCGCCGCCGCTCGGAGCAGTTCTTCGAGCTGCTCGCGAGCCTCGAGTTCCTCCCGAACTCGCCGACGCTGATGAACGCCGGCACGCGGCTCGGACTCCTCTCCGGCTGCTTCGTCCTCCCCGTCGAGGACTCGCTCGACTCGATCTTCACCGCCGTGCACGAGGCCGCCGTCGTCCACCAGGCGGGCGGCGGCACCGGCTTCTCCTTCTCGCGGCTGCGGCCCGCCGGCGACGTCGTCGCGAGCACGCACGGGATCGCGAGCGGGCCGGTCTCGTTCATGCGCGTCTTCGACGTCGCCACCGACGTGATCCGTCAGGGAGGCCGCCGCCGCGGAGCGAACATGGCCGTCCTCGACGTCTCCCATCCCGACGTCGAGGCGTTCGCGACCGCGAAGGCCGAGCCCGGCGTGTTCGAGAACTTCAACCTCTCGGTCGCCGTCACGGACCGCTTCCTGCGCGCGGTCGAGGAGGGCAGCCGGCACCGCCTCGTCAATCCGCGCACGGGCAGAACGGTCGCCCGGGTGGACGCGCGCGAGCTCTTCGAGCTCCTCGCCGCCCAGGCGTGGCGCTCGGGCGACCCGGGGCTCGTGTTCGTCGACCGGGTGAACCGCGCGAACCCGGTGCCCGTCGCCGGGCGGATCGAGGCGACGAACCCGTGCGGCGAGGTGCCGCTGCTCCCCCACGAGTCGTGCAACCTCGGCTCGCTCAACCTGGCCCGCTTCGCGCGGGACGGCCGGATCGACTGGGAGCGGCTCGGCGCTGCGACCCGGCTCGCCGTCCGCTTCCTCGACGACGTGATCGCGGTCAACCGCTACCCCTTCCCCGAGCTGGAGCGGGCAGCGGGGGCGACGCGGAAGGTCGGGCTCGGCGTGATGGGCCTCGCGGAGCTCCTCGCCTCCCTCGGCGTCCCGTACGACTCCGAGGAGGGGGTCCGCCTGGCGGCGCGTCTCGCCAGCACGATCCGCCGCGAGGCGCGGCTCGCTTCCGCGGCCCTCGCGCGAGAGCGCGGCCCGTTCCCGCTCTTCGAGCAGAGCGTCTACGCCCGGCGGAGCTTCCCGCCGCTTCGCAACGCCCAGCTGACGTCGATCGCGCCGACCGGGACGATCTCGATCATCGCCGGCACGACCTCCGGGATCGAGCCGATGTTCGCGCTCGTCTACATCCGCAACGTGCTCGGCGGCCGGCACCTGCTCGAGGCGAACCCCCTGTTCGAGCGCACGGCGCGCGAGCGCGGCTTCTACTCCGACGAGCTGATGGCCGAGATCGCCTCGAGCGGCGGCCTTCGCGAGAGCGCTCACCTCCCGGACGACGTCCGCCGGGCATTCGTGACCGCGCTCGAGATCGCGCCGGAGTGGCACCTGCGGATGCAGGCGGCCGTCCAGCGCCACGTCGACGCGGCGGTCTCGAAGACCGTCAACCTCCCCGCCGAGGCGACCGTCGAGGACGTGAAACGCGTCTACCTCGCCGCCTGGCACCAGGGCGCGAAGGGGATCACGGTCTACCGCTACGGCTCCCGGCCGCACCAGGTGCTCACGCTCGCGGCGGCACGAGCGCCGGCCCCACCGGTCCGCGCGGAGCCGGAGTACGCCGGCGGCTGCGCCGCCGGCCGCGCCTGCGAGTTCTGAACGGTATGTAGGCTGCCGTCGGTGCGCACGGAGCTCGAGCTAGCCCCCGACCAGCTGCGGCGCCGGCTCGACCCGGCGACGCTCCCGTTTCGCTCGACGGAGGAGGTGACGCCGCTCGAGGGGACGATCGGGCAGCCGCGAGCGCTCGACGCGATCGAGTTCGGGCTCGAGGTCGGGGCCGCCGGCTACAACCTCTTCGTCGCGGGCGCGCCCGGCTCCGGCCGCACGGCGACGATCCTCGACTACCTCGAGCGGGCCGCGCGCGCGCGCCCGGCGCCTGCGGACTGGGTCTACGTCTTCAACTTCGAGCAGCCCGACCGGCCGAACGCGATCCGCCTTCCCGCAGGGCGGGGCACCGAGCTCGCGCGCGACATGGACGAGTTCCTGCGCGCCGCCCGGCGCGAGATCCCGCGTGCGTTCGAGAGCGAGGACTACGAGCGGCGCCGGCGCGAGATCATGACGGAGATCGGCTCGCGCCGGGACGAGCTTACGGGCGAGCTCGAGGAGTTCGCGAACGAGCGCGGGTTCGCGATGCAGACGACCCCGGCGGGCATCGTGACGATGCCGATCGTCCAGGGCCGCCCCCTCTCGCCCGACGACTTCGCGCGGCTTCCGGCCGACGTCCAGCACGAGATCGAGCAGCGGAGCGAGGCGATCCAGGAGCGCGTCTCCGCGACCGTCAGGCAGCTCCGCCAGCTCGAGAAGGAGGCGCACGAGCGCGTCCGCAAGCTCGAGCGGGACGTGGCCCAGTTCGCGGTCGGGCCGCTCTTCCACGAGCTCCACGAGCGCTACGCGGACGAGGACGAGGTGGTCGCCTACCTGAAGGAGGTCGAGGAGGACCTCCCCGAGCGGCTCGCGGACTTCCGCGGCGCCGGCGAGCTCGAGCTGCCCGCGTTTCTCGCCGGCCTCCAGACGGCGGAGCGGGACGAGCACCTCTCGCGCTACCGCGTGAACGTCCTGATCGGAAACGGCGCCAGGGAGGGCGCGCCGGTCGTGCTCGAGCGCAACCCCACCTACTACAACCTGGTCGGCCGGATCGACTACCGGGCGGCGTTCGGGACGATGGTGACGGACTTCCACCAGATCAAGCCCGGCGCGCTCCACCGAGCGAACGGCGGCTTCCTCGTCCTCCAGATCCTGGACGTGATCGGCAACCCGTTTGCCTGGGACGCGCTCAAGCGGGCGCTCCTGAACCGGGAGGTGCGGATCGAGAACCTCGGCGAGCAGCTCTCCGTCTTCCCGACCGCCACGCTCCGGCCGGAGCCGATCCCGCTCGACCTCAAGGTCGTGCTGGTCGGGCGGCGCGAGGTCTACCACATCCTCTACGCCCTCGACGAGGACTTCCGGGAGCTGTTCAAGGTGAAGGTGGACTTCGCCCCGGAGATGGACTGGTCGGACGAGCACGTGGTCAACTACGCCGCCTTCGTCTCCCGGCGCGTCCGCGAGACCGGGCTTCGCCACTTCGACGCCGCCGCGGTGGCACGGGTCGTCGAGTACGGCGCGCGGCTGCGCGACCACCAGCGCAAGCTCTCCACGCGGCTGCTCGAGGTCGCCGACGTCGTCACGGAGGCGAGCTTCTGGGCCGGCAAGGCGGGGCACGAGCTCGTCGGGGCAGAGGACGTCGAGAAGGCGATCGCGAAGCGGGAGTACCGCTCGAACCTCGTCGAGGAGCGCGTGCGCGAGCTGATCGCCGAGGGAACGATCAAGATCGACACCACGGGCGAGCGCGTCGGGCAGGTGAACGGCCTCTCGGTGATCGGCCTCGGCGACTACGAGTTCGGCAAGCCCTCGCGGGTGTCCGCGCGCGTCGCGCTCGGCCGCGGCGCCGTCCAGTCGATCGAGCGCGAGATCGAGCTCTCGGGCCCGATCCACTCGAAGGGGTTCATGATCCTGTCCGGCTACCTCGCCGGCACGTACGCGCAGGAGTGGCCGCTCGCGCTCGCCGCGACGCTCACGTTCGAGCAGGCCTACGAGGAGGTCGAGGGCGACTCCGCCTCGTCGACGGAGCTCTACGCGCTGCTGTCCGCCCTCTCCGGGCTGCCGCTGCGCCAGTCGATCGCGGTCACCGGCTCGGTCAACCAGCACGGCGAGGTGCAGGCGGTCGGCGGCGTGACGACGAAGGTCGAGGGGTTCTTCGCGGTCTGCAAGGCACAGGGGCTGACGGGAGAGCAGGGCGTCGTGATCCCGCGCGCCAACGTGCCCCACCTGATGCTCACGGACGAGGTCGTCGACGCCGTCCGCGAGGGGAGGTTCCACGTCTGGGCGGTGGACACCGTCGGCGAGGGCCTCGAGCTGCTCACGGGCCGCCCGGCGGGCGAGCGCGGCCCGGACGGGCTCTTCCCGGAAGGCACCGTGCACCGTCTCGTCGAGGATCGCCTGCGCGACTACGCCGGGCGCCTGCGCGAGTTCGGGGCAGGCGGCGAGGGCGAGTCTGACGAGGCCTGATCAGGCGGCGTCGCGCAGCGCCAGCAGCTCCCGCTCGACCGCGAGCCGCTCGAGCGCGCCCGCCTCGAGCCGGCGCACGTCGTCGCGCGAGAGGCCGAGCTCGCGCGCCACCTCGTCGAGCGTCATCGGCTCGGGCCCGTCCATGCCGAAGCGAAGCTCGACGACCCGCCGCTCGAGCTCGGGGAGGCCGGCGACCGCCCGCCGCAGCGCCTCCTCGCGCAGGCTCAGGTGGAGCTCCTCGGTCGGCTCCTCGGCCTCGCCCGGCAGCAGCTCGCCAAGACCCGTCTCGTCCTCGCCGACCGGGCGATCGAGGCTCGTGACCGCGCGCGGCGCAGCGCGTACCTCGCGGAGCTGCTTCGCGGTCAGCTTCGCCGCTTTCGCGAGCTCGTCGTCGTCCGGGGCGTGGCCGAGCTTCGCGGTGAGCTCGAGCTCGGCGCGCGCGAGCCGGCGCTCGCGCTCGGTCACGTGGACGGGGATCCTGATCGCCCGCGACTTGTTCGCCACGCCGCGCTGCACCGCCTGGCGGATCCACCAGGTCGCGTAGGTCGAGAACTTGTAGCCCCGGCGCCAGTCGAACTTCTCGGCCGCGCGGATCAGCCCGAAGATCCCCTCCTGGATCAGGTCGAGCAGCGGCAGGTCGTGGC
>JBBILK010000124.1:0-7632 GCA_037444965.1 Actinomycetota bacterium
CACGGCCGCGTCGACGGAGCGGTCGGGGAGCGGCAGCCGGTCGAGCTCTCCGAGCAGGAAGGCGGCGCCGGGAACCTTCGCCGCGGCGCGCTCGAGCATCTCCGCGCTGCCGTCGACGCCGACGACGGCATGGCCGTGCGCGACCAGGAAGGCCGCGTGCCGGCCGGTCCCGCAGGCGGCGTCGAGGACCTCGCGGCCCGGAGGCAGCCCGGCCAGGAGCCGGTGGACGACCTCCTCCTCGAGCGCGATCGTCACGTTGCCGGGCTGGTCGTAGCTCTCCGCCCACGCGGCGTACCCGGCGACGAGCTCGACCGGCGGCGCCGAGGCGAGGAAGGCCGCATGGCGACCGGGCGCCTCGCGCGGCTCGGAGTAGGGCGCCTCGTCGAGGCGTGCGGCGATCTCGAGCAGCTCGGCCACCCGGCGCTCCCGCGCTTCCGCGTCCCCCTGCTCGGCAGAGCGGAGCAGGGCAAGGCCCTCGATCCCGAGCAGGTGATGCCCGAGGCTGTAGAAGGAGCCGGCCACGACCCGCGATCTTGACAGACGAGCGGCGCTGCTATCGTCAGAAGGCATGAACGAGCCTCCGGTCGCGGCGGCGTTCCCCGGAACCGGCGGTCTGCTGCGCTCGACCCCGCGCGCCTACGAGGCCGTCGCCCACGAGCTGCTCGTGCTGATCCTCGGCGGGCACCTCTCCGTCGGCGACCGCCTGCCCTCCGAGCGGCAGCTCGCGACCCGCTTCGGCGTCAGCCGCCCGACCGTGCGCGAGGCGCTCGGCGCGCTCGAGTCCCGGGGGATCGTGGTCACCCGCATGGGCAGCGGAACGTTCGTCGCCGAGCGCGAGGGGATCGACGGAGTCCCGGCCGTCCCGGCCGACGACAGCCCGGCCGAGTTCATGGAGACGCGGCTCGTGCTCGAGGTCGCCGTCGCCCGCCTCGCCGCGAAACGGGCAGCGCTGAATCCGGGCGGGCTCGAGGAGGTCCGGGTCAGCGTCGAGGCGCTGGAGCGGGCGGCGAACCCGGAGATCCTGCCCGACGAGCTCGACCGTGACTTCCACCGGGCGGTCACCGCCCTGACCGGGAACGACTACCTCGTGACGCTGCTCGAGCCGATGTGGGCGACGGTCCGCCAGACGCTCTACACGACGCTCCGGCAGCGAAGCTGGTCTCCCGAGCAGACGCGGCGAACGGCCGCCGAGCACCGTGCCGTCTACGAGGCGCTCCGGGCCGGCGATCCCGAGCTCGCGGCCTTCGCCATGGAGCGTCACCTCCGAGGCCTGATGGCGACCCTGTTCGAGGACGGTGCGGTCGAAGGGCCGCCGCCTCGCTTCTTCGCCTAGACCCCTCCGATGTTCACGGCGACCGACGGCATCCCGCTCCCCACGACGGTCACGGGCTCCTGGCCACGCCCCGCCTGGTTCACCGAGAGCATGTGGGGGCGCTCGGCGTCCGACGCGCTCGTCGACACGGGCTACCGCGAGCAGTTCACCGACGCGATCGCGGCCGTGATCTCGGACCAGGAGCGGGCCGGGCTCGACATCCTGACGAACGGGGACTACCACCTCGACGCGGACCTCGGCGGCCGCTCCTGGATGCTCTACCCCGTCGAGCGGATGGCGGGAATCGGAAGCGGCGAGATGCTCCCGGCGAGCGAGGAGTCGGTCTCCCCGCCGGGCTCGCTCCTCGGCGAGGTGTTCGGGGCCTGGCGCCTGCCGCCCGTCGTCGGCCGGGTGGAGCCCGGCGGGCCGCTCGAGCTCGACAAGCTCTGGCGGATCGCGCAGGCCCGGACGGAGCGGCCCGTGAAGCTCGGCACGGTGTCGACCCAGATCGTGGCGGGCATGCTCGAGCTGCGCACGGACGTGTACGCGCCGAACAAGTACGACCTGATGTGGGACATGGCGACCGCGATGAACCGGGAGCTCCGGAGGCTCGCCGACGCCGGCTGCAGGGTGATCCAGATCGAGGAGCCGCTGATGCACTTCGTCGCCGCGACCTCGCGCGACGAGAGCTACCTGGAGTTCCTGATCGACTGCTTCAACCACGAGATCGAGGGCCTCGACGACGTCGAGGTCTGGATCCACACGTGCTGGGGGAACGCCAACATGCAGCGCGTGCAGCGCAGCACCTCCTACGCGGAGGCGATCGAGATCTTCCTCGAGCGGGTCGGCGGCGACGTGTGGACGATCGAGATGAAGGATCGCGACTACGCCGATCTCGAGCTCTTCCGCCCGTACCGCGACCGGATGCGGAAAAAGATCGCGCTCGGCGTCGTCAGCCACCGCTCGCTCCAGGTCGAGACGCCCGACGAGGTGGCCGCGGACATCCGCTACGCGCTCAACTACGTCGATCCCGAGAAGCTCGTCCTGACCTCGGACTGCGGCTTCGGACGCGGCGGCCCGAACCGGCTCGTCGCGTTCTACAAGGCGACCTCGATCGCGCAGGGCGCGAACATCGTCCGGCGCGAGCTCGGCTTCGAGGAGACTCGGGTCAGAGCGGCCGACCAGGCGCTACAGGTCGATCTGCCGTGGCGCCGGGCTCCCGACAGCTTCGAGACGCACTGAGGCGAGCTCCTCGAGCCACGCCGCCGCCGCGCGCGCGACGCGGGGCTCGACTCCGAGTGAGGCGAGGTGCTCCGCCGCGGCCTCCATCTCGTCCCTGCGCCGCGACGCGTGGAGCCGGCTGCCCGAGGCGAGCCGCTCGACGAGCGGCTCTCCGGGACCGTCGAGCACGTGCGCGATCTCTGCCCGCAGCCAGTCCTCGAGACCGCAGGCGTCCGCCGCGGCGAGGCTCTCCAGGATCGCGGCGGCGAGGCCCTTCATGAACACGCTCCGGACGAGCTTCCGCCCGGCGGCGGCGCCGGACTCGGGCCCGACCACCTCGACCGGCATGCCGAGCGGGCCGAGCAGCTCGGCGAACCGCTGCGCGCCCGGTCCGGAGGCGAGCGCGGGCGTTTGCAGGCCCAGCGCCGGCACGGTGCCGAGGAGCGCGACGTCGGCGAACGCCGCACCGCTGGGGGCGACGGTCTGCTCGAGGTCGCGCTTGAGCGCAGGCGCGGCGGTGTTCAGGTCGGCGTAGAGCTGGCCGGCCGTGAGGACCGGCGTGATCCCGCGCGCGACGTCGAGCGCGACCGCGGCCGTGTTCACGCTGAGGACGAGGCTTGCGCCGGCGACCGCAGCCCGGTCGCTCTCCGCGAGGGGGATGGGCCCGGGGCGGTCCAGGAGGGCGGGATCCCAGCCCTGGACGTCGCAGCCGGCGTCGGCGAGCCCGGACGCGAGCGCTGCGCCCGCCTCCCCGAGGCCGAGCACCGCGACGCGCAGCCCGGCCATCAGCCCTTGCCCTCGACCAGAGACCTCAGCCCGTGGATGTCGTAGGAGAGCTCGCCCGCCTCGAGCCGCTCGCGCAGCGCGAGCTCGCGCGCCTCGCGCTCGAGCGCGAGCGCCTCGACCTCGGCCGCTCGCTCGGCGGCGACAACCACGGCGCCGTCGCAGTCGAGCACGACGACGTCGCCGGGCCGAATCAGCGTGCCGCCCACCGCGACGGGAACGTCGAGCTCGCCGACCTCCTCCTTCACCGCGCCCTGCGCCCGGACGAACCGGGCCCAGATCGGCAGACCGAGCTCCTCGAGCTGGTCGAGGTCGCGCACCGCGCCGTCGACGAGCAGGCCGGCGACCCCGCGCACGGAGGCCTGCGTTGCGAGCAGCTCGCCGACGAGTGCGACGGGAGCCGGCTCGGGCATCGTGAGCACGAGCACGTCACCCGGCCGGGCGTCGGCGATCAGCGCGTGCACCATCAGGTTGTCGCCCTGCCCGCAGCGGGCCGTCCGGGCCGGCCCGGCCGCCCGGCTTCCCTTCACGACCTGGACGAGCGGGACGTCGACGAGCCCCGTCTTCCCTGCCGCCTCGTGGACGGTGGCGACGCCGAGCCTCGCGAGCATGGCGAAGTCGGAAGCGCCGGTCAGAGCGCGGTCACCACCTGGGGGATCGCCCGCTCGAACGCCTCCGCCTGCCGGACCTCCTTCCTGCCCGAGATCCGCCGGGCGTGGTTTGCCCGGTGCTCCGCGCGCTCGGAGTAGTACTGGCGGAGGTAGGCCTGGGCGGCCATCGCCTCCATCGCACGGACCTTCCGGTCCCACACGGGCGTGATGTCGAGGAAGGTCGTCGGGACGAAGCCGCACAGCTCGGGCTGGTGGGGCTCGAAGAGGAGGAGCTCCGGGGGCGCGATCGTCTCGAACGCGCTCGCCACTCCGGCGCCGCTCGCGAGCTGGCGGGCGAGCAGCGTCGCGTCGTGGGCCGCCGGGTGGTCGGGGTTGAAGGGATCGCGCTGGGAGTGGGTGATGACGATCTCCGGCGCGATCTCGCAGATGAGCCCGGTCAGCGTCTCGACGCCGGCCGGGCCGACGACGAGCGGGTAGTCGCCGAGATCGAGGCAGCGAAAGCCGGCGCCGAGCACGGCTGCGGCCGCCTCGGCCTCCCCGTGGCGGATCTCCTTCACGCGCTCGACCGTCTGGCCCGGCTCCTTCCAGAGCTCGCCCGACTCGCCGCGCTCGCCGTACGAGAGCGCGATCACCTCGGCTCTGCCCCCTGCCGCGGTCACCGTCGCGATCGCGCCGGCCGCCCGCCAGACGAAGTCGGCGGAGTGCGCGCTGACGACGAGCAGGCTCCGGGCAGCGTCAGGCATCGCCCGGTGCGGGCATCGGGACGTGCGGCGTCCCGCCCGTGTGGAAGCTCTCGACCGTCTGCAACCCCCCGGCCTGCCCCTTGGCGCGCTCCGCCTGCGTCCAGACGATCGGCTCCCAGTCGGGGGCGAAGATGAGGTAGCCGCCCGCCGCGATCTCGATCCGGTTGCCGCCCGGCTCGTACGTGTAGAGGAAGAACGTCTGCTGGATCGCGTGCTTGTGCGGGCCCGTCTCGATGAAGACGCCGTGCTCGAGGCAGATGTCCGCGGCCCGGAGCACGTCCTCCCGCTCGTCGACGGCGAACGCGACGTGGTGCAGGCGCCCGCGCGTGCCGGTCGCGTCCTTCGTGTACGTGAGCTCGTACGACTTGTTGTTGGCCGTCAGCCAGACTCCCGCCTCGGTCCCGTCGTCGAGCCTGATCTGCTCGGTCAGACGGAAGCCGAGCTCGCGCTCGAGGAAGACACGAACCTCTGCCGGGTCGACGGCGAGCAGGTTGACGTGGTCGAGGCGCCGCACCGAGATGCCGCGGGCCGGATACCGCTGGGGCTGGTTCTTGAGCGCCGGCCGGAGCTCCGGCGGCGGCTCGTAGCGCTCGGTCTCGTAGTAGAGCTCGAGGAGGTGGCCGTCGGGATCGGCGAACTGGTACGCCGGGCCGTGCCCCGCGTCTCCCTCGATCCACCCGCGCCCGAGCCCGCTCGCCTCGAGCGCCGCGACGCGCCGCTCGAGCGCCTGTGGCGTGACCGTGCGGAAGGCGACGTGGCCGACGCCCGCGTCGGCGGATGCGGTCAGCTTCAGGGACGAGCGCTCGTAGTCCCCGAACCCGCGCAGGTAGACCGAGTCGCCCCGGCGGTCGGCGATCTCCATCCCGAGCACGTCGTGGAAGTACGCGAGGCTCTCCGCCGGGGCCGGCGTGAGCAGCTCGACGTGTCCGAGGTGGGCGATGTCCCGGATCGGCTCGCCGGCTATCTGCGCATCGGGCTGCAAGACACGCGATTCTATGCCTGCTCGCCGGAACGGCGCTCCGGCTGCCTTGACGCCCCCGGCGGCCGTGTGATACGAAGCGCTGGACACCTTCCCTAACCAATTCCCTTACCAGCTTGGAGCCTGTCTATGCCTGCTGCCCGAACGTTCCCCTTCACCTCCGAGTCGGTGACCGAGGGTCATCCGGACAAGATCGCCGACCAGGTGTCGGACACGATCCTGGACGCCATCCTGGCCGAGGATCCCCACGGCCGGGTCGCGTGCGAGACGCTCGTGACGACCGGGCTCGTGGTCGTCGCCGGCGAGATCACGACCCAGACGTACATCGACATCCCGCGGCTGGTGCGGGAGAAGATCCGCGAGATCGGCTACGACCGCGCGAAGTACGGGTTCGACTGCGACACCTGCGGGATCGTCGTCTCGATCGACGGCCAGTCGCCGGATATCGCGCAGGGCGTCGACACGGCTCACGAGGCGCGGCATCTCTCCGGCGAAGACCCGCTCGACCGGATCGGCGCGGGAGACCAGGGGATGATGTTCGGGTTCGCGTGCACGGAGACCGACGAGCTGATGCCGCTGCCGATCCAGCTCGCGCACAAGATCTGTCACCGTCTTGCGGAGGCCCGGAAGACGGGGCTCCTGCCGTACCTGCGGCCCGACGGGAAGGCGCAAGTGACGGTTCGCTACGAGCTCGACGAGCGGGGCGTGCAGCGGCCGGTGGGGCTCGAGCGGATCGTCGTCTCGACGCAGCACGCCGAGGGTCTCGACATCGAGACGCTGATCAAGCCGGACATCGTCGAGTACGTGCTCCGGCCGATCATGCCGCACCACCTCTACGACGAGAAGCAGCTCGAGCAGCGTGACTTCGTGCTCGTCAACCCGACCGGCCGCTTCGTCGCCGGCGGGCCGATCTCCGACACCGGGGTCACCGGCCGGAAGATCATCGTCGACACGTACGGGGGCATGGCCCGGCACGGCGGCGGCGCC
This sequence comes from Actinomycetota bacterium, assembly GCA_037444965.1. Lineage (GTDB taxonomy): Bacteria > Actinomycetota > Thermoleophilia > Gaiellales > Gaiellaceae > JBBILK01. The sequence goes on from JBBILK010000124.1 coordinate 6,637, forward strand.
TTCTCGGGCAAGGATCCGACGAAGGTCGACCGGTCGGGCGCGTACATGGCCCGGTACGTGGCGAAGAACCTCGTCGCCGCGGGGCTCGCCGAGCGGTGCGAGCTCCAGATCGCCTACGCGATCGGGGTGGCAAGGCCCGTCTCGATCGAGATCGACTGCTTCGGCACCGAGGTCGTTCCGTTGGCGCGGATCGAGGAGCTGGTCCGCGAGCACTTCGACCTGCGTCCCGCTGCGATCCTCCGCGACCTCGACCTGCGCCGGCCGATCTACGCGAAGACGGCCCGCTACGGGCACTTCGGCCGGGACGACCACGACTTCACCTGGGAGCGCACCGACAAGGCTGACGAGTTGCGCGAGGCAGTCGGGCTCGGAGTGGTCGAGGCCGAGGCCGTCTGAGATGGCGGTCACCGTCGTCGGCTCGGTCGCGTTCGACGCGCTCGAGACGCCCTTCGGCAGCCGCGACCGCATCCTCGGCGGTGCGGCGACGCACTTCTCGCTCGCGGCGAGCTTCTTCACCGACGTCCACGTCGTCGGCGTCGTCGGGGACGACTTCGGCGAGGCCGAGCTCGCCGTCTACCACGCGCGCGGGATCAACCTCGACGATCTCGAGCGGGTCGCCGGCGGACGCTCGTTCTTCTGGGCCGGCCGCTACGAGGAGGACATGGCCGTCGCCCACACGCTCGAGACCCAGCTGAACGTGTTCGCCGACTTCGACCCGAAGCTCTCGGCGGCGTCCAGGGCCGCCTCGATGCTCTTCCTCGCGAACATCCAGCCCGATCTCCAGCGAAAGGTGCGCGAGCAGTGCGCCGACGTTCGCCTCGCCGGTCTCGACTCGATGAACTACTGGATCGAGTCGGCGCGCGACTCGCTCGTCCGGACGATGCGAGGCGTCGACGTGATCGTGTTCAACGACGCCGAGGTGCGCATGCTCACCGGCGAGCCGAATCTCGCCCGCGCGGCGCGGGAGATCAGGGACATCGGCCCGCCCGTGCTGCT
>JBBILK010000125.1:0-749 GCA_037444965.1 Actinomycetota bacterium
GATCGTAAACTTACCACGGACCTCCCCGACATGGCAGCCCCCGAGAAACAGTTCGACCTGATCGTCGTCGGCAGCGGTATCGCAGGTCTGTTCGGCGCGCTCTGCGCCGCGGCCGAAGGCCGCGTCGCCGTCGTCTCCAAGGGCTCCCCCCTCTCCTCCTCGAGCTGGCTCGCCCAGGGAGGCATCGCCGCCGCGATCGGCACCGACGCCGACCCCTCCCTCCATGCCGAGGACACGCTCAGGGCGGGCCGCGGGCTCTGCCGTCCGAGCGCCGTCCAGGCGCTCACGTCCGAGGCTCCGGCCCGGATCGTCGACCTCGTCGAGCTCGGCGTCGACCTCGATCCCGATCCCGGGCTCGAAGGCGGACACTCGCGGCGCCGGATCGTCCACGCGGGCGGCTCGGCCACCGGCGAGCAGGTCGCGCGGGTGCTCGCCGAGCGGGTCGCCAGGCACCCGAACATCTCGCTGATCGAGAACGAGCGGATCCTCGACCTGTGGCGCTCCGGCGGCCGCTGCGCGGGCGTCGTCACGCGCCGCGGTGCGCTCGCCGCCCCCGCCACGCTGCTCGCCACCGGAGGCATGGCCGCCCTCTGGGAACGGACCTCGAACCCTCCGGGCGCGGTCGGCGAGGGGATGCTGATCGCGTACCGGAACGGAGCCGCGCTCGCCGACCTCGAGTTCATGCAGTTCCACCCGACCGTGCTCGCCGCGAACGGGCTCCTCCTCACCGAGGCGCTTCGCGGCGAAGG